>DATBDI010000183.1:0-6723 GCA_036270025.1 Candidatus Udaeobacter sp.
AGATTATTCCGCGCGCGCCACGCTCGCAGTCTTCGCGGAAACGCACCGGCTGCGAACCTCTGATGCCGAACGTGACCAGGGAGTGTCCCGAAAGCCATCCTTACATGCTATACGTGAATCACGTATAGCATCAAGTCCGCGAGCCAAAATGATTGCCTCGATCCTCCCGGCTCTCGGGCTGCGCCCAACGCTTCGCATTGTCTATGTCGCACCGCTTCCGCGGGCTCCATTGACTCGACTGCATCCCGCATTCTCGCCCTTCCGGGCTACCCGTCGATCTCATCGCGTCCCCCCGCATTTTGACGAGCTTCGTCAGCCCGCAAATCTCGCCTTGCAGGTGACCTTTAGTGTCATCTACCCGGCCGCTCCCGCCTGAGGCCGTGTTGATTCGTTCGCTCCAGCTCATTCAGGCATTCGGCGTGCCCAGTGCACTGGCCTAGGCGCTGGTTCGGAACTGGTCGTCCTTGTTTTTGAACAGGATGTTGAAGGTGGTCAGCGATCCGTAACAGCGCGTGATATATTGTTGCAGGTCGAACTTGTCCGCATCGCTCAGTTTGTCGCTCGCGTTCACTTTCTGCTCGAGAACTCGCAGATTATTCCGAATCATGACGATTTTGTGGAAGAATGTCTCGAGTGGGACTTCTTTCGGCTGAAGCGAACTGTCAGCAGGCTGCATGAACAGCGTCCCGCGCTGCCATCGAGTCGCCAGACCTTCTACGAGCACGTCCTTTTGTTCCAGCCCGAGCGCTTCGACGACAGCGTGAGCAGTATCGCGGATCAGATTCGCAAGCGGCATCTGTAGCTCGCTCAAAGTAGCGGTCGCTTCGGCCGGTTGGAGATCGCTGGAGGCCGGTGCAATTGTCCGCGGCGCGTCGTCAAACGCGATCTCCGCGGTTTGCTCGGTCAGCGATCTCACTACCCCGACGCCGTATTGCGGATGGCGCACCTTCATACCTATGTGGAGCGTGTCGATTTTCATGTTGCTCTCGAACTCTGCGAGATCGTCATCGAAAGCGCAACCATTGATGCTAACCCCGAGAACGTCGCACAGCGATGTGGCTACAGCATCAGTCGAAGAAAGAAAGGGGTCAGGCATTTTCATGCCATGTCACGCTGGCGCCGACTCTTACTGCGCAGCCGTTACGGCGGACTTTCGCGTTTTTAGCGTTTCGCTTATCAGTCACCATGGCAAAGAAACTTAGTGGCCGCTGCGCCTGCGGATCCATTCGCTACCAACTCCTCGCCCAGCCGATGTTCGTCCACTGCTGTCATTGCGACGATTGCCAGCGGCTGACAGGCAGCGCGTTCGTTCTCAATGCGATCATCGAGACCCAGGCAATCAAGCTGATCCGGGGCAAACCGGTAGCGGTGCCGGTCCCACGCGATAACGGGCTGCACGATATCTACCGCTGCGCCAGCTGTCAGACCGCGATCTGGAGCGACTACGGGCGCAGGCCCAATCTCCGGTTTGTGCGCATCGGCACGCTCGACAAGCCGGGCACTCTCAAACCGGACGTGCACATCTACACCCGATGGAAAGCGAAGTGGCTCAAGCTGCCGAAAGGAACACCGGTCTTCCGGGATTATTACCAGACGAACAAGCTCTGGCCCAAAGCCAGCTTTAAGCGCCTCAACGCCGCGCTCGGAAGGCGGCCAAGTAGTTGAAAGTTGTCCCTTCTTTTTTAAGAGATTGAGCAGAGAAGTTCGCGATAGTGAGGACACCATCGCCAGCACGCGAGACGCGCGCGCTCCCCAGAATTCGCAGCGTTTCCGCGCGATCGACCGAATAATCGCCGAATCGAATCGCCGCCTGAGGGTCGTCTTGCGCAATGAAACGAACAATCTGTTCAAGCTCTTCGAGCGCTTGTGGAGCAAAAATTATTTTCCAGCCCATCCACGGATTTTTTCGCGGACGCGCGCGAGACGCGCAAGCAGAGCCTTCTCTTCCGCTTCAGAGATGATCGGTTCTTCCTGCGATTGCAGCCAGACGGCGAGCGCTGACTTCTCGTTAGCCGGCAATTTTTCAATTGCTTCCTGAATTTCTGCGATCGTGCTCATGTCGATCTTCAAAGATTTAAAGCAGGAAAAGTTCGTGACGGCGAGTCGCGGAAAGTCCGGAGAATAAAGCTTGTTTTGGCCAGCGGCCAAAACCAACAGGCTGGCAGCCTGTGCTCCCCAGAACTCGCCGCGCCTTTAAGCGATGGGAACCACGGTCGTCGGCATTTCCGCGGGAATTGTCTCGGCCTTGTCGGTAATCAGCTTGCGCAGGAACGGAATTAGCACGACGAGCGTAATACCGACGGCGAGGCTGCCGGCGCCGAGCTCCGCGAAGAGCTTCGCGTACCCGGGGTTGGTGGCGACCGCGGTGGTACCAGTCGGCTCGGGGATCATTCCCGAAAAGTCGCCTGCAAAGAGCGATGCGAGCCCGGTCACGAGCATCCAGCTGCCCATCATCACGCCCTGGTATTGCTTCGGCGCGAGCTTGCCGATCATCGCGTAGCCGATCGGCATGATAAGCAGCTCACCGATACTCTGCAGCACGTAGCTCATGAATAGCCACACGAATGCGCTCTTGCCATCAATGCCGGCCAGTTTGATACCGAGCGGGAGAATGAGAAAGGCGAGCGCCATCAGGAGCAGCGACGCCGCAAACTGCTTCGGTATGTCGATGCGCCACCCACGCGCGCGCATGCGCGTGAAGAGCGACGCGAGCAGCGGGCCGCCGAGCACGATGCAAACGGTGTTAATGTTCTGAATCCACTGCGGCTGAATCTTCACAGAACCGACCATCAGGTCCACGTTGTTGACCGCGAACAGCATCAGGCCGCTCGGCGCCATCTGGTAAAGGGACCAGAACATCAGCGAGCCGATGGTCAGAATCAGGTACGCCGTCATGTTGCGCTGCTCGCGGCGATCCGAGTGGCGGAGGGTGATGTAAATGAGGAAGAGCGCGACCGCGCCGCAGATTCCTTTGATCACCGTCTCGGTCATGCCCGGCCGCAGGAGCATGAACCACACGACCGGGACGAGGCCGATGAGAATGCCGATGCCGGCGAGCTGGCGCAGCCGGAACTGTTTCTGCGTTGCGTCGAGCAGCGTGGTGTTGCGATCGGCGAGAATCTTCCACGTGAGCGCGGCGAGGATGATGGCGACGAAGTTGCCGAGCGTCGCGAAAATGAAGAGGCTCGAGTAGCTCTGGGTGGCTTGGAAGTAACCGGCGACGCTGAACCCAACGAAGAAGCCGACGTTCATGCCGGCGTAGTTCCAGAGGAATGCTCCTTCGCGGCGCGGATCCTCCGGGGTGAAGCGCTGCGTCAGCATCATGTTGATGCAGGTGACGTTGAGGCCGCTGCCGGTAAGGAAGAGCGCGAGACCGACGTAGAACAGCGCGAGCGTGCCGGTCGCGATGCACGCGCAGCCGAATACCTGCAGCGCCATGCCCCCAACAAACAGGTTGCGGTTCGAAAGGAAGCGGCCGCCCAGGTAACCACCGAACAGGTGCAGGCCGTAGTTAAACGCGCCGAACACACCCATCAACGTCGTGGCCTCTTTTACGCCGAGATGCAGATGCTTCGTCGCGTAGAGGACCAGGGTCGAGTAGAGGACGGCGAAGCCGAGCGTCGCGAAGATCTGAATGAAGAACAGCGCGGCCGTTCCCTCCGGAGCCGCGGAGAAAAGGCGCTTGAAAGGGTTCATCCGGGGCTCCTTTGTCGCTCGACGCCAGGTAATGTCAAGCCACGCCTGCGATGTTAGCCGCGTCGCGTCCGCGGGCGCCAAAACCAACACGTTCGCCACGGCGAATCCGTCCTATGGCGGACGAGACGCGCGCGCTAGCCGAATTTGCAGCCGACACGGCCGCCTCTACAGGAGAACGTCTCGACATAGCGAGGCGGCTACAACATTGCGCTTCTGTAGCCGTCGCCCTGTGGGCGACGTACTAACCCAGTTTGAATAGCGGCACCAATGCCACGCTTCGCACAGCTAAGCGGCTACAACATTACGCTTCCCGTATTTTCCTGGTGTCGACTCCGTGACCTCTGCGATCTCTGCGGTTGAAAATTAATCAACGAAAAGTTCGCGATGGCGAGGACACCATCGCCAGCCCAGCTACTTGTCGTCCAGAGAGATCTTGTTGATGGCAATGCGAGTCTCAAGTAGCTGGGCACTCCCCAGAATTTGCGGCCGACACGGCCGCCGCTACAGAGAACGCCTCGACGCAGCCCATTCGATTTCGCTCCCGCCACGGCCGGCAAGCAGGGCAGGCTTACTGGGGGCTATAACATTACGGCTTCTGTAGCCGTCGCCCTGTGGGCGACGTACTAGCGCAGTTTGAATAGCAGCATCAATGCCGCGCTTCGCATAGCGAAGCGGCTACAGGCGAGAGCCGCATGGGCTCCCCAGAATTTTTTCCGCTGAGACAGCCCCGAATGCTTTCGGGGTTACAGAAGGACGCCTTGCTTCGGTAGGCATTCGGTTCGGTTAGAACTTCTTGATCGCCTTTCTACCTGGCTTTGTGGCCAGTGCGGCTCGCGGCTAGTTCAACGCTGAAAAGCTGGTCGGATCCATGAAGTATCGGTCGATGTGATCAACGAGTGGTCCGTTCTTCTCCGAATCAGCTTTCACTTTCTGCCATTCCGGATCGGCTTGGAACGCGGCCCAATTCTTCTCCGCCTCCTGACGGCTGGGATGCTCGAGGATGTAGATAAACAGGTTCTGCGATGCGGGCGCATCTTCCGGCGACCAATAACCGACGCTCTTCATGTTATGTCGCTTGAAGATCGCGTCCGTGTGATCACCAAAACGCGCTTTTAGCGCATCCATTTTGCCCTCGTTAACATGATACAGACGCAATTCGTAAACGTGATGTGAAGGATTGGATCCGCTCACCGCCCTAAAGCCGAGCATCGCCGCGATGCCACATACAAAAAAGAGCACATGGGATGTTTTCATCTTTCGGATGTTAGCAGAACACACAATGAAGGAAACAAACGCCGCGCTGCCGCGCGTTTTATTCGTTATTTGGAAACCAGCGATAGCTAATCGCCCTGTTCGAACGATCAACTCTTAACAGCTACGAGCGCCGGCTGGTCGCTGATTTCTCCGTTCGGGAATGAGCGTTGAGCGCCTGCTCGCGATTTATCGGAGTTCGGCGTTTCTGGGATCATTGGGAGCGAATATGACGGACCTCATCCATGTAGCGACTCGCAGCAGCAACTGCTTCATCTGGACTGCTGCCGTCCTGACGCGCGCTCAAATAGGCCGCGTACCAATCCCACCAGTCATGCCTGGCGTGTGTCTTCTCGTAGTCGCCGTGGTGCTCCTCCGTCTCACGGAGCAAGTCTGCAAGGGTTGCGACGTCCATCGCTCCTGCTCGCTTCTGCTCCCATTCGCGGCCAGGAAGGCGTTGTTTGATTTCCTGCAGCAGCCAGCCGTTCCCATCCGGATCAGTGAACGAGGCAAATGAGAAATAGGAACGACCTTGCGGGTCAGGCCCAGTGACGCGCGGGTTCTCCCCGGTGTTGTTGAAGGGACCGCCGGCGTAATGGAAGACCTCGCTGACGCTGACGCCGCGGGCGATCAATTCGTCACGGGCGGCATCGACGTCGGACACCGCGAGGACCAGGTGATCGAACGAGCCCGGCTGCGCGGAAGTAATTCCCCTGCCGAAGATGATCGACGCTTCTGAAGCGGGCGGCGTGAACTGTAACACCCGGAACTCCTCGTTAGGCGCATAGTCGATATCTAATCGGAAGCCGAGTTTCTCGTAGAATGCTTTGGCGCGATCGACGTCGGAAACAGGGATAACGATGACTTCCAATTTCAAATTCATTCTTTGTGCCTCCTTGATCAAATTCTCCCCCTGCGTTCCTGCATTGCTGAGAGATATTCTCTGTCCTAAAGAAACTTGACGAGCGCCTCAGTTGTTTCTTTTGGCCGCTCTTCCAGGATCCAATGACCGGTGTTTGGCAACACGATGACGTCGACCTTGTCGGCAACCAGCTTCATTTGCGCGCCGAGTTCGTTGCCCAATGATTTCTCGCCTCCGATCGACAATACAGGCATTGGCAATTTCCGCTGCGAGAGTTGAGCGAAATTCTTTGCGAGCTGCGGCCATGACGCGAAATACATCCATGCGGCGCGCATTCGGCCCGGCTTTGAATACGCCTCGGTGTACGCTGCGCGATCCGGTTCCGAAAGTGAACGCGTTTTGTCAGCGGCGAGAACGTTCCAGAAATATTCGAAGTAAATGCGCTCGCGTCCTTGCACCAATTTTTCCGGATACTCACCGTTGAACCGAAAATGCCAGATGTTGGGCGCGTTGTAGATGGCTTCCCAGCCCGGCACGCCTGGCAGAAAGGCGTCCATTACGGCGAGCTTTTCAGTCTCGTTAGGAAACTGGGCCGCGTATGCATACGCCACCATCAAGCCGATGTCGTGACCGACCACGCGCGCCTTCTCGACCCGTAACGAACGCGCGAGCTCATGGATTTTTCTTGCTGCATCCACCATGTCGATCTTGTCCGGAATCGACGAGTCACCGATACCGGGCAGATCCGGTGCGATCACGGTAAAGTTTTTGGCCAAAATCGGAATAATGGGTCGCCACATCCGCGAGGTTTCAGCAAACCCGTGCAACAAGATCACCGTAGCTGGCCCGTGCCCTGCGCTAAGATAATGCAGCTGCACGTTATCGATCTGCGCGTCGCGCGAAGCGATTGTTTC
>DATBDI010000184.1:0-2638 GCA_036270025.1 Candidatus Udaeobacter sp.
GAAATCACGTTTACACAATTAGCTGTCGCGAACGCGATTGAGCCGGCCCTTTTACGCTTATCGATTCGTGCGGCAACGCTGCAGTGGCTTTGCCACACGGTCGATGCAGCGGAGTTAATCGTAACCGAACTGTTACCGCTGCCGCATGAATCCGACTTCCGATTTCTGACTTCTGACTTCTAACTTCTAACTTCTCACTTCCGACGCGTGAGGTCACCGCCCTGTCAGTTGCTCGATGTGTTCGGGATACCGCTCTCCTTGCACCTTGATGTTTGATGCGGCGTTTGCGATTTCGCGAAGATCTTCCGACGTGAGTTCGACTGAAACTGCTCCAATATTTTCTTCGAGCCGATGCAGTTTCGTCGTGCCCGGGATTGGCACGATCCACGGCTTCTGCGCGAGCAACCATGCAAGCGCGATCTGAGCAGGCGTGGCTTTTTTACGGTTCGCGATCTCGCCTAACAAATCGACTAGCGCCTGATTCGCTTTTCGTGCGTCAGGTGTGAATCGCGGAAGCGTGTTACGAAAATCGGTGCTGTCGAACGTGGTGCCTTCGTCCATCTTGCCCGTGAGGAAACCTCTGCCGAGGGGGCTGTATGGAACAAACCCGATTCCGAGTTCTTCAAGAACCGGCAGCACTTCTTCTTCGGGCCTTCTCCACCACAACGAGTATTCGTTCTGGATTGCCGTCACCGGTTGCACGGCGTGGGCGCGACGAATCGTTTGCACGCCCGGCTCGGAAAGACCGAAGTGCTTGACCTTGCCTTGTTGAATTAAATCCTTCACCGTTCCTGCGACGTCTTCGATCGGCACGTTGGGATCGACACGGTGTTGATAAAATAGGTCGATCACGTCGGTCCCAAGTCGGTTCAGCGAAGCGTCGGCGACCTCCTTGATGTGTTCTGGTCGACTATCCAAGCCAGCCTGCTCACCTTTGGGGCCAATTTTGAAACCGAACTTGGTAGCGATCACTACTTGCTGACGGAGTGGAGCAAGCGCTTCGCCCACGAGCTCTTCATTCGTGAACGGACCATAAACTTCAGCCGTATCGAAGAAAGTGACGCCTACTTCGACGGCCTTCCGAAGCAGCGAGATCATCTCTTGTTTGTCTTTGGCCGGACCGTAACCAAAGCTCATTCCCATGCAGCCCAGCCCGATCGCCGACACTTCCAAGCCACTCTTTCCAAGTTTGCGCTTTTGCATGTTGCAACCTCTGACCTTTCAAATATCGGCGCAAACCCAACGCCGGCTTAGCTATCGAAATTCTATATTCACCACAGAGATCACAGAGGTCGCGGAGACGACTTCAAAAATGCTCTGTGTGCTCAGGTGTGCTCTGCGTTAATCCATGCTTCGGCGTATTCATCAATTACTCAGCGCTTCTTAAATCTTCCTTCTGCCTTCTTACTTCGCTTGGCGTTTCCCCCGTCAGATCAATCCCAACGCGCGCACGGTCGGTTCGTCCACGACGCCTGTGGAGTCCAATCCGTAGTCCTGCTGGTAAGCGGCCAGGGCATTGCGAGTGTTAACTCCCAGCGAACCGTTCACATCTCCAGCATAGTAGCCGAGCTGTTTCAGCGCGTTCTGCACGTTAACGATGACCTGGTCCGGCAACAGATTGCCATAGGTGTAAATCGGTCCGTCGTAATCGTAGCGCTCATAGTTGGGATCGTAACCCCACGCCGGATACCAATATCCCGAGTCCTGATAATAGTATCCGCCCCCGACGAGGACGATCACGATATAGTGTTGTTTCCACCAATCGTGATCGTGCCGTTCATGCCGGTAACGGCGCATAGCCTCCGCGTATTTGTACTGATCGTGACTGGTTGTTTTCCCGCGCCCCAAGTCGTTGTTATCGGTCGTTTTCCCATTGCCAGGATTGTTATCGGCTGGTTTCCCAACCCCCGGATTGTTAACGACTGGTTTCCCGTGCCCGGAATTGTTAGCGATTCCTTTTTTCTGACCAGGATTGTTGTTTGCTGTTGTGCCCGACTGCGTTGGTTGAACCTGTGGCTGGGGAAAAATTCGGGTCGGCGGTGCCTTGGGTTTCGGCTTTTGTTGCGTCGTCGTTGTCTGGCCAGGCGATGTCTGCTGAGCGTTTAACGTTGGCATCGCGGCCACGACCACCCAAATCAATGAAAGAAAAAGTTTTGTCATGCCTTGTTAGACAGTAATGAACCAGGTGCCGCTCAGCAAGATGCGAGACTTTGTAGGTCTGGGCGGAATAGGCTCTGTCTATGTGTTCTTGGGACGGACTGACATTTAACCGTAGAGCACACGGAGGTCACGGAGAAGAAGTTCTGACAAAATGTACAGAATTCTTAAATGAATTTGGTCGTTCGTTAATTTCTATCGAAGCCTCTGCGATCTCTACGACCTCTGTGGTGAAGATCCGTCCTCGCAAGACCTTCAATTACGGCATGAAGGCGGCGTTGCTTCGTGCTTGCTATCACCTTTGAACTCTCAACGATCTTTGATAAAATCGCCCGTTCTCAGAACATTGAGTACCTCACGAGACCGAATGGAAACGCCGTTGACGCCTCTCGAATTTGCTCGCCGCGCGCGCAAGCTCTATCCCGAACGTGTCGCCGTGATCGATGGCAACTCACGCTGGACCTATGCGCAGTTTCTCGAT
>DATBDI010000185.1:0-3432 GCA_036270025.1 Candidatus Udaeobacter sp.
ATCGCTGCTCTTTCGATTTCATTGTTGTAACCCTGCATTGCGGTGGCAGTGAGCATTTCGCCGAGAAACAGGATGACCAGCCAGGTAGCCCGTTTCTTTACCATTCGCAGAAACGGGATGGTCGTGTACGGCTCGTCCAACGCTTCCATGCCGCCGAGTTTCTGGATGTCTTCGGTCGCTTCTTCCTCGGCTACGTCGAGCATGTCATCGCTCGTGACGATCCCGACCAGCACGCCGTTTGAATCGACTACCGGCAAGGCGGCGCGATCGTACTTGCGGAAGACGTTCAGCGCATCCTGCTGCGAATCGCTCGCGTTCAATGCCGCAAAGTTTTGATCGCGAATCTCGCTCACTTTTGCCGTGAGCGGCCGGAGCAGGAACTCGCGCATCCGCACGTCGTCGATCAATTTGCCGCGGTCATCGACAACGTAAATGAAGTTTAGCGTCTCGCGGTCGCGACCGTACTCGCGGATATGATCGAGCACGTGTTGCACCGTCCAATCCTCCTTCGCCGCGATAAAATCCGGCGTCATCAAACGGCCAACGCTAGATTCCGGATAACCGAGCAGCGCCGTGGCCACATGCCGCTCTTCCGGCGTGAGCAGACGAATCAACTGGCGCGCCGCGGCGCTTGGCAATTCCTCCAACAGCGCCGTGCGATCGTCCGGCGACATCTCATTAAGAATGGCTACAACCTGCTCGTGGGCCATCGCGCGTAACAATTGCTGCTGTTCCTCGACCCCGATGTATTCGAACACGTCCGCCGCGAGCGCCGCTGGCAGAACGCGAAAGATGATGACCTGTTCGTCTTCCGGCAGATCGAGGATTACTTCGGCGACGTCGGCCGGCGGCCATTCGCGAAATAGCTCGCGCAGCGCCCCGAAATTTCGGGCCTCGATCATGCTCCTGATTTCCGGTTCTAGAATTTTGCCGACCATATGCGTGCGCGCGTGCGACTCTCGCCGAGTTCTAACATTCACACTTGCCACACGCAATGTTAGGAACGGGGCGCTGCGGCGTCCGGTCATCGCAGCGCGTTGACCCTGCCTCTGCACTTGGCATTTGCTGGAAACGTTCTCCTTGTCATTGCGAGGGAAGTGAGGAATCTCTAAATTGTTCCTTCGGCGGCAGGGATTTCCTCTCCGCTTGGAATTGGGCGAAAAAGAGCCAAGATATTTTCTATGCCTGCGGTTGCGACAGCCCGAATGATTCGCCGCGAAATCGGCGACGACCATATTTGCGTGATCACGTTCGACCGCGCCAAATCCGGCGCGAATATTTTCGATGAGGCCACGCTCGATCAACTGAACGAACATCTCGATTTCATCGAAAGCGACACTTCGGTGCCCGGGCTGATCATCGCATCGGCGAAAAAATCAATCTTCGTTGCGGGCGCGGACTTGAAGACGCTTTCGAAACAGGCGCACAGCGGCGAAATGCGCGGATTCATCGCCAAGGGCCAGCAAATTTTTAATCGGCTCGCCGATTTGAAAATTCCAACGATTGCTGCGATCCACGGTGCTGCGGCTGGCGGAGGATATGAGGTCGCGCTGGCGTGCGATTATCGGGTCGCGACAGACGATCCGGCTACGAAGATCGGTCTGCCGGAAACAGGTCTCGGGTTAATCCCGGCATGGGGCGGTTGCACACGCCTGCCGCGTTTGATCGGCGATGAAAAGGCAGCTGAAGTGATTTTGAAGGGGAAACTTTATTCCGCGCAGGAAGCTTTGACGCTGGGCTTAGTTGATGAAGTCGTGGCGCGCGATCAGCTCATGGATCGCGCACGCGAAAAACTCGGCGCCGGAAAACGCAAGATGGAGGGGCGAGCTCCCGCGAGCCCGGCGTCGCAGGAGATCCGCCCTCCAAAGCAACACGGAAACGCCGCGCCAGAACGTGCGTATCAAATCATCACCAAGACCCTGTCGATACCTGCGGAGGAGTCGTTGCGGCTCGAACTAGACGCGATTGTTGAGCTTGGCGAAACGGAATCGACGCAGAATCTGATCCGCAATTTTTTCCTTGCTGAGAAGTACAAGAAAGGCGCTCCGTCGAAAACGCCCACTGAGAAAATAGTTCACGCCGCTGTCATTGGCGCCGGAGTCATGGGCTCTGGAATTGCGCAATGGCTCAGCTCTCGTGGCGTCAGCGTGATTCTCCGGGACGTGGCGTCTGAACAGATCGATCGCGGTCTCGCCAACATCGAAAAAACATACGCAGACGCAGTGAAGCGTGGATTAATGACATCTGAAAGGGCAAAGGAAGGCCGCGCACGCATTGTCGCGTCGACCGCCCCGATGGAACTGCGCGATGTGCAAATCGTCATCGAAGCCGCTTTCGAGAACATGGAGGTCAAGAAGGAAGTTTTCCGCGAACTGGCCATGGAAGCCGGGCCGAAAACCATTGTCGCCACCAATACTTCGGCGCTGTCAGTCAGCACGCTGGCGGATTTAACGGTTTCGCCCGAGCACGTCATCGGAATGCACTTTTTCAATCCAGTGAGCCGGATGAAGCTCGTTGAAGTTGTCATTGCAAAACAAACGTCCGACGACACGCGCGAGCGCACGCTGTCCTTTGCGCGACAGATTGGAAAACTGCCGGTAGTGGTGCGCGACAGCCCGGGTTTCCTCGTAAACCGGGTCTTGTTTCCGTACCTGCTCGATGCGGCAGAGCTTTTCGAGAGCGGCTTGCACCCGGCAAAGATCGACAATGCGCTTCTGCAATGGGGCATGCCGATGGGGCCATTACGCTTGATCGACGAGATCGGTGTTGATATCACCATCGACATCGGCAACACGCTTGAGAAAGCGTACGGACGGCGTGATCACATTCCCGCTGTTCTTCTGTGGCTCCGCGATCGTGAGATGCTCGGGCGAAAAACGGGCGCCGGGTTTTACAAGTACGAAGGAAAGACACAAACACCTAACGAATCGCTTAACGAGTGGAGACGGGGCTTGCATGGCGAACCAGAAGGCGCCGAAGGCCCGAACATTCCGCCGGACTGGCATCGCGATCCGCGCTTGCGCTTGGATGAAGAAGACCTGGCGCGCCGCCTTGTTTTACTGATGGTCAACGAAGCTGCGCGGTGCGTGGAGGAGAGAGTTGTCGATTCGCCGGCGGACGCCGATTACGGGATGATTTTGGGAACGGGCTTCGCTCCGTTCCGCGGTGGGCCACTTCGGTTCGCCGAACACCTCGGTCTGAAAAAAGTCGTGAAAGAACTGGAACGGCTGGCGAAAACCGAGGAGAAATTTTTGCCCTGCGAAATTTTGAAAAAGCATGCGCGTGACGGGTCAAGATTTTATGAAAAGTAACAGCCACTCGAAGTCACATTGCTGTCATGTCGAGCGAAGTCGAGACATCTCTAATTTTTCTCAGGCGGTATCGAGAGATTCCTCGACTCCGCTCGGAATGACAATCAGTTGAAATGAAATC
>DATBDI010000186.1:0-2080 GCA_036270025.1 Candidatus Udaeobacter sp.
ATCTGCATTGCTAACAATCAGATTCTAGCCAATCCGCGAAGAATTTAGGCGGCCTTTGCCGTGAAGGAGTGGATGGGCGCATTGCCGGCGGCAAGAACCGCAGTGATGATCTGCCGTCCCAAGGGCGTAAGTTGATAGCGATAACTGGCGGAAACCTTGCGGATGAGGTGATGAGCCCGTAATAAGCGCAGCTTGCGACTAACAGCTGCCGAGCGACGGCGGCTTTCTTGCGCCGAAGCTGCGGATGTGCCGTAAAGCAATGCCTGTAGGTCTCGGTTGCGAAAACCATTGATGGTGAACTGGCCCTGGCTGATGGCCTGCAGCAAACTGCGGTCGTCGGCAGCGAAGGGACGCAAAGCCCGGACCCGTTTGCCGCGGTACACTGCGGGCTGATGGAGCCGGCCGATGAGTTGATCCAGAGTGGTGCTGTCGTCGGTTTGGGCCAGGGCGTCCAGATAGCGCTCGTTCACTTTCTGAGAAACCTGGGCGCGGCGATACAGGTCAGCGATGCCCTTACGCATCCGTTGCCAGGCCAGCGGTCCTTCGGGATGGCCCTCCACACGCCGATAGACCGTGAAATCCTCGGGATTATCCATGGTCATTTCCGCTCGCAGAACGCTGCCCCGTGGGGTATAAGCCTTGTCGTAGAGTTTGACCGAGTTGCGGTTGTAGCGGTGTTTGATCCGCACTCCTTCCTGGCGACGGCGACAGTCACTGACGATCTCGGCCTCGACTCCACCATGGATTTGGTTATTCTGAGTGAGTTTCTTGCCCAGAAAACGCATGACCTCGGGACTGCCGAAGCTGGTCAGAGCGTGTTGCAGCCATAAGGGATAGAGACGCTGCAGGTCTTGGCGACGACGAAACACGACATCGGTGGCCCACTCGCTTTGGTAGATCGACCAGTAGTAGCGCATGGGAAAACGGGCAAAGATCTGGTCGTGGACAGGATTCAATTGCTGAGCGATCTGATCCAGTAACTTTGGCCAAGGGGTCTTCAGTTGCCGGTCCATCTGCTGTTGGGCTTGGCCATAGTCTGCCAGCCAGGGAAAACAGTTGTCCTGGCGCTGGTAGGCCAATCCCGCGCGGTCCATTTGGCGGGCCAGCCATTCTCGCCCGTTGATGCAAATCTGAATGGCAAAGGGGAACCAGGTTTGAATGCGGGCATTCATCCAGCCCAGCACCGGGTGTTGCCAGTACTGATAGACAAATAGACATTTGCGGGTCCGCTGCACCAAATCCAGTTGCCGCGTCTCGCGATTGCGGTATACGTCGAATGCCCGGCACGGCTCCACGCAAGTCAGAGCACACACCGGTCCTTGCGAAATTCCATCTTTCTCAGCAATGGCGCGGGCCGTCTCTTCTTTATTGATTACGCTGGAATACAGATACTGCACCGGGCGACCGCAGGTTTGCATGCACTGCAGAGCGGCCTGTTTGACTTGCTGGCTGATTTGCTGGACATGAGAGCCAAAGTCCTTCAGCAACACGTCCTGGGCCCACAGGTATCCTTGCAGGCCAAAAACATAGCTGATCTTGCGCAACGATCCGCGAAAGA
Source organism: Candidatus Udaeobacter sp. (assembly GCA_036270025.1). Lineage (GTDB taxonomy): Bacteria > Verrucomicrobiota > Verrucomicrobiia > Chthoniobacterales > UBA10450 > Udaeobacter. Next base: position 1,559 of record DATBDI010000186.1, read on the forward strand.
CCAGCCGATCAAATCCACTTAAAACACCAGCAATCTGAGATTCGTATTTCGCGATAAACTTTTGCAAGCGCTTCCTCCGGTTCGCTGTTGTAAGTCAGGAAACTCACATCATACGAACCATGAGGAAGCGCTTCACTGCTTTTCTTTTGGTTGCGGCTCTGCCGCGCTATGTTCATCTGCGCAAATCTGCGGCGAAGCAGTTCCTTGGCGCTCTTCGCGTTCTTTGGTAAATGCTTTTGGCTGAGTGCTGAATGCTGAATGCTGAGTGCTGAGTGCTAGACCTTATTCAACCTCTGCACATCATGAATTCCCGGGATTTTTCTGAGTCCCCCAATCACGCGCTCCAGGTGCTTCACGTCTTCAATATCGATAACAATGTCAATCGTCGCCTGGCTGTCGGCGGTGCGGGCTTCAATGTTGCGAATGTTCGTATTGTCATCGGAGATCACGGCCGTAAGCTGCTTTAGCATCGCCGGACGATCATCGCAAAAGACCGTGAGCTTCACCGGATACATTCCGCGT
>DATBDI010000187.1:0-6641 GCA_036270025.1 Candidatus Udaeobacter sp.
AATCTTTCGCGTCGCGATGCTCGAGAGTCACATTCAGCTGCATCGGTTTGCCGTTACGCTCGACATGGAAGGGAACCACATCACCGGCGTAAGCGTGCGCAGTTAGCAGATTCGTGAATTCGATCTTGCCGTAAAGCGCATCCACGTAGTTGCCATTTTGATCGATATCGTGGTTTCCGACCTTCGTGATGACGTCGCCAACCTGCATTCCGGCCCTCATCGCAGGCGTCCCGGCTTCCACGTTCGTGATGTAAACGCCGCCGCCCTTGCCCTTTTCGCCGGAGTACTCACGCAACTCGGGATCGCGCGTCGGAAAAAATGAGAATCCCGCAAACGGGAATCCGCGGTAATTCTGGCTCTCGGCTTCTTTCAAGAAGTGGTTGATGATGGGCGCGGGAATCGCGTCCAGCAGTTGTGAGCGCGAGTCGTAACGCAGTAGCAATCCGGCCAGCTTGTTGTTCTTGACCAGCGGAACGGTGTAACTGTTCTCACGATACTGCATCGGGATGCTGACGCGGTACGTGAGGAATTGCCCGACATCGATTGGGTAGGGCATCATTTGGATGGTGGTGACAAGACCTTCTGTCGCCAGCAACGCCCCCGTCGGTTCCAATTGCCACGCGGCGAGTCGATCGCCGACCACTGTGTCGGGTGTGATTTCCAGTGGCGTGATGCCGTTAAGAAATGTTTTCTCCGTCGGTTCGAGCAGCGCCAGGTTCGCTTCGTAATCGATCACCTGCACGTTGGCCGCTGTCTTTTCGCCGGACTCAGCGCGCTCGAGCTCGACGTAATTTTGGTTGGTAACAAGATCGGCAGTGACCAGGACGCGCCCTTTGGACAAGACAGCTCCGAGTGCTCGCTTAGAAAACGGCGCCTTCTTTTGCCATGGCCGAAAATAATCATACGACTGGCCGGTCACGTTAACCCTGACCAGCGCCAACTGCTTTTGTTTAAGCGGTGAAGGGGCAACAGCAGATTCCTTTTTCGCCAGCGCGCCAGTAGCTGCGACAAGGATGATTCCGAAAGCTATGAGAGACTGTCTGACCATTTTTATTTTTTGTTCGCCTGCGCCAGCTCGGTCGATGCTTCGAGATTTTGCTCTTTCATCACGTTGTAACGTGCCTTGATGCGTTCGCGCGCGGATTCCACTTTGTTGCGGTCAAGCACCAGCGGAGGCCCGTCGCCGATCATGCGAATGACCAGCCTCTCCGGCGCTTCGGCAAAAGCCTTCGCCAGTTCATCCAGCGTTCGAATTTTCTTGCCGTTTACTTCATCAACAATCGCTCCGCGGTAGCCGGCCAAGTACGTGTTGATCGGGTCGGGCAAAATGTTGCTCAACACAATGACGTCCGGATGCTGCAAATAAATTTGCTCCAAAATGAAGTATTCGAAGAAGTGCCGGAGACGCAGGTCCGATGTGCGATACGCTTCGAGCATATCCAGGCTCAAGGGTTGAAATAGGAGGCCACCGTAAAGGACGTAGCGTGGGCGCACGTCATAGCTATGACCCTGGATCGAGTACGGCCACGGCTTGTACAAACTGATCGTCACCGCCATGGGCTCTTTATTCCGTAAGATATCAAACTTGACTGAGTCGCCCTTAAATTTGCGTTCGACCACCTCCTCGAACTGCGCTCGCTCGCCCTCCACTTCGACATTCGCGTCGCTGGCGATCGGATGGCCATCAATTGCAAGCAGGACGTCGCCCTGATAAAGAACGCCGTCCGAAGGACCGCCGGCGACGACAGTGCTTACAAGCACACCGCGGTCGTCATCTTTCAACCCAAGAAACCGCCTTTGCGCCGGGTTTTGTAATTTCGCATACGTGATTGCCATGTCCGGATACTCGTCGTAATGCCCATTGCTGATGTCTTGGAGGAATCGGTTGATCACCGGTGTAGGTATCATGTAAGCCACGCCCTGAGCGACGTCGCCGCTGTAACCCTGAAATGCAACGCCGACGACCTTAGTGTCCTGCATCACCGGGCCACCGCTGTTACCCGGGTTAATCTGCGCGCTGATCTGGATTGCCAGATGCTGGTCGACTGAGGAATGCGTGTAGAGCTGAAAATCGACTCGCGAAACAATTCCGGTTGTGACCGACATTCGTTCGCCGCCAATGGGATAGCCGTACGCGGACACCGTCGATTCCAATGCAGGGATTCCGCCGAATTTTAGCGGCAACATGTTCTTGAAAAAGTCTGGAGCAGCTACAGTGATCAGCGCGAGATCGCAATCGTTCGCGATGAATTGCACTTGGGCTGGGTATTTATTCGGGTCGCCGTCCCGCTCAACGGTCACGTAACGACTGTTCGCGACGACGTGCGCATTTGTCATGATACGATTGCCGCTGATGACGAATCCGGCTCCGACGCCGCGTTGGAGCGTGCCAGCGTTCCACGGCGCCCTGTAATCAGGCTCGACTGACGTCGCTGTGATGCGGACCAGACTTTTCTGAACCGGCCCGTTGGGCTTGGGCGGCGCGATCGGAACCGGAACGGGAACGACTGCCTGCGGGGGCGGAGTCGATCTCGACGGCGGCCCCGGCTCCCGCGGAACCTGTTGCTCGCCAGCCGGAGGTGGAGGCACAGGAGTGCCTTGCTGAGCCTGCACTATCGGCGAGACCAGCAACGCGGCAGAAATAAGAATCAGAACACGCTTCATGGATGGGGCGGAAGCCTGCAAACTTAAACAGCGTAATAGAAAATCAAGATTCGGATACGAATTTGCAATTGGCCCTTGGCGACGTTCTGACACGCCAGATCGTCTGCGCGTTCAAATCCGACCAAGGCGTGACGGCTTCCCAGCCCCGAAAGCCTTCGGGGCTGCCCAAGCCGTCGTTCCTTGTCAGACACCCGCGCGATCGAGAAGCGATTTCAGTACTTTCTCTGATTCGAAAAATTCTCGCGCGATCGCACTCGCGGCGCGTGAATGCTTCACGTAGTCAGTATTGATTCTCTTGACGGCATCTGCAATGTGGTCAGGCGACCGGAACGCCAACAAGCCCAGGTTCCCGCCATAAATTTTAGTGAAGCCTGTTTCCTGGGTAATCACGGGGCAACCTGCTGCCAGGTAACATGCGCTGCGATCGCTGAACCAACCCGTGTTGAGCCTGACATATTGGTCTTTGGCCACCGTGAACTCGCCTTTGGAGCGGTGGATGTAATCACGATACGACCAGTAATCGACGCTCATTTGCAGCGGCGAAATTAATCGCCAGCCGTTTCGTTCAAATTTGCTGCGCGTTCGTGCATCTTCGATGTTCGTCGCCATCTCGAACATTTCTTTGGCTTTTTTCGGCGCGGATACAAAACGAAGGAATTCGCGTGACTTGCTCCACAAATATTTTTTGCCGCGCCAGGTGATGTCTTTTAATCCGCTGGTCGACCAGTTTGCTACTGTCGTGAATACGGCAACGCCAGAAGGGGAGCGCTTCGTTTCCCAAAAATCAGTCACCACCGGTTGCCGGGTTGGCAGCCAATTGAATCCGTGTGTGGGCACGGGAAAGCTTTTTGTCCCGATGTTTTCGCCGAAGGTAAAAAGCGCTCGATGGCGTCGCAGATATTCGATTGTCGATTTCACGCCTTTGTCGACTTTGATCTGCTCAACGCCAGGGTCGCTTTCGATGTAAAGAATTCGATCGGACACGAGCAGATCGTCATTGAACTCCTGCGCGCCGCAGACGTTCAGAATCGCATCCGCCTCGCGATAGAGTTGCCGGATTCTGTTTAGCGAGAGACCGGCTGTCGGATTGCCCGGCAAATACCGCGCGCAATAACCCCACCGACGTTTGAACTCAAATTCGCGCGCGAGGCGCTCGAGAACCTTCGCCGCGTAAGCGAATTCGTCAGTGACTTCAAATGTCTCCGGGTTGTACGGAAGACGCGCGGAATCTTCGACGTAATAAACGTCGTGCCCGAGCCGCTGCAGGCCCGCGATGTAATGAATATGCTGCCAAATCACGCCGGCGATGGGCATTGAGCCCATGAAACCCATCACCACGATTCGCTTCGATTTCATTGAAGCGAAAACGTCCTACGCCCAACGTCCAACGCCCAACTCCGATAAATCGCGAGCAGGCGTCCAACATTCTGGATTGAGCGTTCAGCGTTGGACGTTGAGCGTTGAGCGTTGAGATGCCTCATTACCGAAATTGCTTCACTACCACCGCCGGATTTCCCGCAACGACAGTATTGGGCTCAACAGGTTTGGTGACCACCGCCCCTGCGGCTACGACTGAGTTCTCGCCAATCGTGACGCCTTTCAAAATCACAGCATTCATTCCGATCCAAACGTTGTCCGCGATTTTAACCGGAGCGGTCTGTAATTTCGGGCGGGGCGGCCGGTTGTCGAAATAGGGTGCCAGAGCTTGCGCGTCGATCAGGCGTTTCGCGGGCTCGAGCGGATGAAAGTCGGAGTCGGCGATACCAACGTTCCACGAAACGAGGCAATACGACCCGATCTCAATTTTCTCCTCGGCCATGATCAACGCCCCGTTGAGCAGGGTAAAGTCGCCGATCGTGCACCGGCCATTTTCTCCAATTGCGAATGAACAGCCGGCGTAGCATGACACGTGCGCGCCGATAGCCACTGCGCCTGGCCGTTTGCTTCGGAGCTTTCGGAAAATTTGCGCGGTTTCGCAATAAAACCCCTCGCCAAATTCGACATTTGGCGGAATCTCTTCCGGCCACCAATCGCCTTCGACGTGACGATCTTGTTTAACGTTGCTCATAGAAGCGCGACCGTCTCGGTTGCGAGTCGCACACGCGAAAGCGGGACGCATGCGCTACTACGTTGGAAAGTTTCCAGAGGCATAAAGTTTCGCATAAATACCGCCCCGCTTGACGAGCTCGGGGCCGCGACCTTGCTCAATCATTTGTCCGTGATCGACCACGATGATTTGATCCAGATTATGAATCGTCGCCAATCGGTGCGTCGCGATCAAAGTGGTTCTGCCGCGCATTAATTCCCGAATTGTTTTCATGATGGCCGCTTCAGTGGCCGGATCGAGCGCCGACGTCGGTTCGTCCAGCAACAGGATGGGCGCATTTTTCAAAAATGCTCGCGCGATTCCGATGCGCTGCCGTTGGCCGACGCTCAGGTGCCCGCCCCTTTCACCGACAGGACTGGCGTATTCCTCAGGCATCTGCCGAATAAACTCGTCAGCTTCTGCCCGCTGTGCTGCCTCGATGATTTCTTCGTCAGTCGCATCCGGGCGGCCGTAGGCGATGTTTTCACGTACAGTCGTCGAGAACAGCAACGTGTCCTGCAGCACGATCCCAATCTGTGCACGCAAACTTTTCTTTGTGATGTCGCGAATATCGCGACCATCGAGCGTAACTGAACCTTTTGTTGGATCGTAAAAGCGCGGCACGAGACTGAGCAATGTGCTCTTGCCGGCACCGGTGCCGCCGGCCAGACCGATGATCTGGTTCGGCTCTATGCGCAGATTAATGTCGCGCAATACACATCGATCGGGCGCGTAACCGAAACTCACCGTTTCAAATGTAATGGCGCCTTCAGCGGACGAGATTGCAACAGCATCGGGCGAATCAACTACGTCGTCCTGCCCGTCCAATACTTCGAAGCAACGCTTCGCACCTGCAGTGGCGCCTTCCATCGCCCACGCCGTGTAAGTAAGCGATTCGAGCGGTTGATACAGCATCAGCAGATAGGCACTGAAGACCAGCAACGAGCCGAGTGTAAGAGTCCCCGCTAAGACGTGCAGAGTGCCGATGTAGTACATCACCGCGGTGCCGACGACCATCAACGTGCTGATAACAAGCGCGCTGTTCACGTTGGTCAAAGTCAGCCGCAAATTGGCTTGCAAGCTTTGCCAGGCTCTCTGGTGAAACTGGCGCACTTCAAATTCTTCGCGCCCGAACGCGTGCACCATCCGGATCGAACTCAGTCCTTCCTGCGCCTGCGCCAGGACAGCGCTTTCCTGTTCCTGAATAGTCGTCGATTCGCGACGGATCCGATGCGCGAAAATGTAAATCGCACCCACAACCAAAGGCACCACACAAAGTGAAACGAGTGTCAGCTGCCAGTCCAATCGCAACATGATCACGAAGGTCCCGATTAAAGTGACGACCGATGCAAAAATATTGGTAAATCCCTTGTTGTAGATCGTCTGAATTGACTGCGAGTCGTACGCGACGCGAAAACTCGAATCACTCGAGCGCCGCGCGTCGTGGAACCTCAGCGAGAGCGATTGCAGATACGAATACAAATCGGTGCGCAACTTGAGCAGCGCCTGCAGCCCGATTTTCACGAAGAGATAGTTCGTTACCCAGTTGGTTAAGCCCCAAAAAATCTGAAGGACAACCAGCGCCGCGCATGCGACGAGGATCGCCGCATGAGCGGGAAACATTTGATCACCGCTCCGCGTGTACAGCACGCCCTTGTCCCAAAACGTGCCGCCCGGTCGCAAAATTCCGTCGACGATGTATTTAAACGGCCACGGCTTGAGCAGGTTCAGGCCGACCCCCACCAGCGCCAGAGACAATCCGAATATGCTTTGCCAGAGAAATGGCCGGTAATAATGGAGCACGCGCCGGTAGATCGACATTTCGAATTTGGGATTGCGGATTTTAGTTTTTCGACTGAACTAGGGCGAATTTATTCGGCACGGAAATCGA
>DATBDI010000188.1:0-7606 GCA_036270025.1 Candidatus Udaeobacter sp.
GGCGCCTCATTGCGGATGATCGGCGACGGTGACATCGCTGCGGCCATCGCGCCGTCATTGCCCGAGCCGGATGTCGATCTTTATATGGGCATCGGCGGTTCGCCTGAAGCCGTGCTGGCTGCCACGGCAATCAAATGTCTCGGTGGCGACATGCAATGCAGAATGTGGCCGCGGGACGACAAGGAGCGAAAAAAGCTCGTAGCCGATGGTCACGAAAACGATCTCGATCGCATCTATTCAGCCGACGATCTGGCCAATGGGCAAAACATCATTTTCTGCGCAACGGGAATCAGCGACAGCGCGCTTCTTCCGGGGGTGCGGGCGCGGGGCGGCGTGACCGCAATCACACATTCCATCCTGATGCGGGCCAAGAGTAAGACAGTGCGTTTCATTCGCGCCCGACACGATTTGCACACGAAAACGATCCGACTGCGATCGGACAATCGCGAACACATCATTTGAGGTCCAAGGAGCGACGGCTTGGGCAGCCCCGAAAGCTTTCGGGGCTGGGAAGCCGTCGTTCCTTGTTGGTCTTTGGCCGCACACCGAATTTCGCGAGGCCTTCGATTGTCTTTTCCATCGGCAGGCCAACAACGTTGGTGAATGAGCCTGTGATATTCGCGATGATCTCCGCGCCGCTTCCCTGTGCTGCGTACGCGCCGGCCTTGTCGAGCGGGTTGTTTTTCGCAAGGTAATTCTCAATCATCACCTTGTTGAGGCGGCGAAAACGTACACGCGACACATCGCGAAAAATTGCCGAGCGAGAGGACGTTTGGTGATAGATCACTGCCGCAGAGCAAACCTCGTGAGTTCGTCCGCTCAGGCGCTGGAGCATGCGCGCGGCTTCGGCGAAATCCGCCGGTTTACCGATGACCTGATCATCCAGCCCGACGAGTGTGTCGGCTGCCAGCACGACCGAGTCCGGATAGCATTGTGCAACAGACATTCCCTTCCGGATGGCATTCCAAAGCGTCAGCTCGCGCAACGTCAGCGCGGGATCGAATTTCTCGTCAACACGTGGCGGCGCGATTTCGAATTGGAATCCAGCCTCGGACAGGAGCGCAGCTCTTCTTGGAGAACTCGACGCCAACAAAAACGAAGGCATGGCCAGCTAACTCTAGTGGCAGCTCTTACCGCAAAAGTTTTCCCTACCGACTCGGCGAAACTGAGGGATGGAATGTTTTGCTCAAAACGTCCGGCACCGGGACTTCCTTGAAATCGGCGGGCACTGTAAACTGACTGTCGGGAATTGAATTCAAACTCAAGCCGCTAACCACCGTGGTGATCTCGGTCGGATGACCACTGCCGCCATCGGTGTGCTGAGTCGGCAGGTTGCTCACGAGCATGCGCATTCGGATAGGAAGACCGGGGAAATCGCGAAAATCGGGCATCTTGGTGTTGGCCGCATCCCAGAATTCAGATTTGATTGACTGCAGCTGCGCCAGGACAGCAGCACCATTGGGATAACTCGGCGCAATCCAATACGTCGCCTTAAAATCCGGGCCATCACAGGTGTATTGCTCTGTGTCGTACCCATTAATCATTTCCCTGGCGCCGGTGGACGTGAGGCGCGGTTTCGCCGCACCTGCCTTGCTGCCGTCGACAGTGTTTAACATGTCCGCAATTGCTTTCATTTTGTCAGGCGGAATGCGCACAATTGTCTTTTGGTCATTCAACAGATTACGCAGCTGGCCCGTGCGACCGTCCAAAAGTGTGGTGAGCTGAGGCGAAACATCGATCCGTGCTTTGTCGCCTTTGACCTTGATGGTCATGTAATTCGCCGTGGGCACTACGGTCGGTGTCGGCTGCGCCTTTTGATTGTGATTCGCAGGCTGCACTGTTGTTGAATAGACGATCGTCAGATCTGCGCGCGCTGAAAGGACCACAAGCGCAGTGAAAAACAGCCAGTAGATTGCACTTTTCATGTTGAGCGAGTCCCCGAACTGGAGAACGCGGTGCTCTCGCAGAATAATTCGTGCGTCGCAGCCAATTCGGCTGCTCAAGCGAGCGCGTCAGGCTCGCTTCTGCGTCTTCAACAACTTGATGGCGTCACGCAACTCGGCAGCGCGCTCGTAGAGTTCCTTTGCGATCGCAGTTTCCATCTCGCGCTGCATGATCTCTAATTTCGAAAGCGGGCGCTTCGCTTTCACTTCCTCCAGCCACTCGTCGAGAAATGCGATCTCCGAACTCTTTGCAACCAGCTCCGGGAAATTGGATTGCTGCAAAAAATCGCAGATGACGTCACGACCCCGCTCGATTTCGGCAATCGCTTCCGGGAATTTTCCCTGGCCGAGGAGAATGGACGCCTTCGCGCGGGTGTTCATCATGAGCACGTAAGGCCGAAACTGTTGCAGAGCCCATGAAAATTCTTCCCGATCGGTGTGCTCGGCGACGAAAGTGAACAGATCCAGATTGCGTTGGGTATCGCGTACCACGCCTTCGAAATCGTTGATCTGAAACAGGCTCAGATAGCGATGATAATATTGGATGCCTTCCTGTTGCAGCTCGGCGCATTCTTCGGCAGTCACCTCGTACGTCTCGCCTTTCGCCGCGGCGCGTGCCGCACGCTTTCGATGGTATTCCAGGAGCGACTCACAATTGTGCGGGCGCCGACCATCTGGCCGCCCTGTCATCTCCATTTGCAACACCCCGAGATCGACGCGCAGCTGCAATTTTTCCCGGCCATCCAGCCCGGTAATCTTGCGCACTTTGACGCTGCCGCTCTCGTGCGGCCAATCTTTCAGGATGATGTTGAGATCCAAACTCATTGTAACTAAGATCAAACATTGCACGTTGCGTTGTCAATAACAGCACAACTTCATCGCGTTTGGCAGACGAGATGGCTGCCACTACACTGTGCCTCGTGGAAGACGCGATCGACTCGTTTATCCGTTTCCTTGCAGTCGAGCGCGGCCTTTCTGAGAATTACCAGCTCTCCACGCAAAGATCGCTGAGCGAATTCGCACATTGGTGTGCCGCTTATAAAAAGATCGATAGCCCGCGTGCTGTGACTCTAGCGGTGATCAGCGAATATCTTGGTGAACGCAAACGCGCCGGTCTTTCTGCCTCTTCGATCAAACTGATTGTGGTTGCGTTGAAGATTTTTTTTCGGTTTTTGGCTGGGAGAAGATTGGTTCGACGCGATCCTGCTGAAGCATTGGCGCTCCCGCGAATCGAACGGTACCTCCCGGAAACCCTCAACGAATTGCAGGTGGAACAATTTCTCGAAAACATCGACACGAAGGCTCTCCACGGCCTGCGCGATCGCGCCATCATTGAGCTGCTTTACGCCAGTGGCCTGCGCATCTCCGAGCTGGCAAATGCCCGATTGGAGAACTTCAACTTCGAAGAGCGCGTTATTCGAGTGACTGGAAAAGGCAACAAGACACGTCTTGTGCCGGTCGGTCGAAAAGCCTGCGAAGCCGTCGCAGCCTATTTGTCGCTCGAGCGGCCGAAGCTTTTGAAACAGCGCAGTGGCAGTGAAATTTTTCTTTCCGAACGAGGCATGAAGTTAACCACGGCGCGCATCTGGCAGATTGTGAAAAAACAGGCGAAGCGGGCCGGACTGGAACAGAACGTTTACCCCCACCTGCTCCGGCACAGTTTTGCGACGCATCTACTCGGGAACGGAGCCGATCTGCGGATCATCCAGGAAATGCTCGGGCACGCGGACATCGCCACGACGCAGGTTTACACGCATGTCGACCAACAGCGGCTTAAAGCTGTGCATCGGCAATTTCATCCGCGCGCCTGAGTTCGTTCATGCAGAGACAGCGACATCAGCTGCGCAATATTCGATTTTCCAATCATTTAGGTTTCGCGCGCGTCACGCCCGCCGCTAGAGTTTCCGTTCCATGAGACGTCTGATCTTTCTAATCATCATCGCGCTCGCCGTCGCTGCATTTGCCGGGTGGTATTACCGGAAGGTTTCACAAAGAATGTCGAGCGCTCCGGTGAGCGCGTTGCTGCCGCGGGAAACCATTCTTCTGGCGCACATGCCGGACTTCAACCGAATGCGCGACGAGTGGCATGATTGCGACATCTACAAACTCTACCGCGAGCCTGCGGTGCAGGATTTTCTAACTAAACCGCTTGGCAACGTTCCGACCCCGAAAGCTTTCGGGGCTCAGACGCTACGGGACATCGAACAGCTCGACCCGAAGCACGCGTTCATCGCGTTGATCTCGATGCAAAGCAACAATCCAAAATTTGTTGGTGGTTTTCAGTTTCGCGGCAATGAGCAAGACGCAGAGCGCATCATCGGCAAATGGCGCTCGGGATTGCTGGAACAAGTTCCAGGCGCGAAACGCGAGAAGCTCCAGCATCAGCGCCACGACATCGACGTCGTGGCGACACCTGCGCTCAGTCTCGCGACAACGTACGCTCGTCCCTGGTTTTTCGCCGCGACCGACGTGGCAGACTTGACTGCATTACTTGATCGGGCTGATCACCGCGTAAACAATCCGGACGCCACACTCGATAGTGACGCAGCGTATCGGGAAGCTGTCTCGCACCGGCCATCCAGTTATGCGGCGTTCTTTTATCTACAGCCAAAGATGTTCTCCGAACGCCTCGCAGCATTGCGAGCTGCTACTCGCTCGAGCCCGGCCCCCGGCGAGGCCACGTTGCTGGAAAAAATGCGATGCATTGCGGGTTCGATGCGTTTTGAGAACGGGAAAATACACGACGCGCTTTTTCTCGGAATGCCGAAGCTGGAGCAGGATGGGACGATTACCCGGTCTTCGCTCTCGCTCGGCACGAAAGAAACTTTCCTTTACCTGTCGCTGCTTCTGAACCTGGGCGACAAAGTCGACGCGCTAAACCAGGCTTCGGCATTCGCGGGGGCCAAAATTTTGCGGACGTTAAGTGACAGCGGAATTACCGCAGACGATTGGAAAGCTGCGTTTGGCCTTGAACTGGAGTCCCTGGCGGATTGGCCTTCGAGCGCTCATTGGCCGTCGTTGCTCCTGACGTTGCCGGTGACCGACACATCCAAAGCCGGACGCATTGTGGAGGCGTTCACACGCGCGGACGACGACGCAGCATGGACGAAATCAGAAAAGGATGGCGTCCGATATTTCACAAAGCAGTCCGTCGCGAGCCTCGTTGCCGTTACGCCGACGATCGCTGTGTCAAACCGCACGCTTACCGCCGGTTTGAGTCCAGTCTCCGTGGAAGAGGCGATAAAACGCAGTGGAGCAAAATCGTCCGAACTTTACGATTCCGCAACGTACAAGGCTGCTGCCAGGCTGTTGCCCGAGCCAACGAATTTTTTTGCCTACGTTGACATGGCGCTACTGTACTCGCGGCTTGACGCTTCCCTACGCCCGATGTTGTTGATGGCCGCGGCTTTTATGCCGGCAGTGGCAGGTTCCGTCGATGCGAGCAAACTGCCGCCGCCGGAGATTATCACGAAGCACCTGAGCCCTATTGTATCGTCGCAAAGATACGAGCGCGACGGTTACGTAGCCGAATCAATTGGACCGATTACTTTGGATCAAGCTGCCATCGGCATCGCAGTTCTTAGCGGGTTGGGAACGTCTGCGGGACAAAAAGTCGGGGCAGGTGCCACGGGCTTGGGCCGTCCTTCGGCAGCGTCGCCACAACCCATTTCTAGCCCCTCGCCGACGCCATAAGATAGCGCACGCGTAGCGCTTGCGAACGGATCGAGCGATGCAAACCTGAGCCTCGCGTTACCTTAGCTGCCGCGTCATTTCGGCACTATTGCTCGGCGCCGCTCGAATGGAAACCGAAGAAAACTACTGCAATTTTCGCAAAACGTGCTATTGTGCCGGCCCTATGGCTATTCTAAAGAAAAATGCATTCTCCCGTCGTGTTCCTGATCTGGTAACTGAGGAGCTGGTTGCTGTCCTCTCCAGGCGTTCGTCGTTCGAGTTTAAGCAGCTTTTCGACATCGTGCACGAGAATCTGCGGGCTCGGAACGCTGCCAGCGGCGGCGAAGAAATGCTGCGGCTGCGAGCATACGAGAAATTGCAAAACCTCGTCGCGCGTGGCGCGGTCAAGAAGAACGGCAAGAAATACAAGGGTTTGCCGGCGGCCTTGGCCAATGCCATTGCTCAGCAGAATGGCCATCTCGCTGGTGTGAAATAGCCGGGGATTAAACCCAGATCAGCTTCAGGCCAGGTCCCCGGATGCTGCGCGAATACCTGCCGGTGCTGCTGCAAATCATTGTGGCAATGCTGTTTGCTGCCTCCGCCCTCGTTGTCAGCGTCTTAGTAGGTAAAAGGGGGAAACGAACGCGCGCTAAGGACATGGCTTATGAATGCGGGATGATCCCGCAGGGGGAACAGCTGCCGCGATTCAGCGTGAAGTTCTATCTCGTGGCAATGCTGTTCATCCTTTTCGACCTCGAGATCGTATTTATGTATCCGTGGGCGGTCGTTTACCGGGATGCCATTAAACACAGCAGCGTCATTTTCTGGAGCATGCTGAGTTTTATTTCGATCCTGATGGTTGGATACGTTTACGCGCTCAAAAAAGGGGCGCTGGATTTCAGAAAGTAATCAGCTTCTCGCCGGCTTCTCGCGAGGCTCGCCGGACTTCTGCCGTTCGCGTTAGTATTTGGGCGGGCATCATGGCCGCCTACAAAGCGCAGAAACACAGCCGCGAACTCTGGATCGGCTTCAGCGTGTCGCTGTTCGCCGCGGCCGCGTTCTACTTCTCCACGAAAGCAACGCTGCACGATCTCGATTACACCGCGCAGATTGCGGCGGCTTTCCTACGCGGCCACTTGGGTCTTCGGGAACAACCGCCCGAGTGGCTAAATGAAATGATACCGTATGGTGATCGATATTATTCCGCTTTTCCTTTGGGAGCCGTCCTGAGCATGCTTCCAATTGCGGTTCTGCAAAAAGTTGGCCTAATCCACAATTTCCCCGGGCAACTTTTGGCGTCGTTGATTGCGGGCGGTTGTGTTTACTTCTTTTTTCAACTCGCCAGAGCATTTGGAGACGACTATGCCAGCCTCCAAACCAAACCACTGATTCGCCGGATCATGCTCGCGCTGTATCCGATCTTCGGAACATGGATGTGGTGCAACCTTGGATTCGGCGGCGCATGGCAAATTGCTCTGGGACTGGCTGTGCTCGGACAAGGAGGAGCGCTGTATTTCAGTTTGGCACGACCCTCGCCGTTACTCGCGGGCGCTTTTTTCGCACTAGCATTTGGGAATCGAACTGAATTGCTCATCACGCTGCCTGTTTGCCTTTACTTTCTCTGGCAGGGTTGTAGCCACGGCGCTGTGTCGCCGTGTGTTAGGAACGAACGTCACAAGGGCACCTCGACACAGCTCCGAAAGCCTTCGCGAGGACGCCGAGGCGGCTACAAGATTTACAATGCCACCCGCATAATGAAGCAGGAGCTATGGGCCAATCGGCGGATGATCATCCGCTTTATGTGTGTGCCAGCGGTGCTCGCGTTGCTTACTGCCGCCTACAACTTCGCGCGGTTCCATTCGATCTTTGACTTTGGCTACACGCACATCCCGGAAGTCCGCGATGAGCCGTGGTACGCGCATGGGTTATTTTCCATTCATGCAATCCCCTGGAACATCTACACGATGCTGTTTCAAGGCTTCGAGAGCATC
>DATBDI010000189.1:0-1557 GCA_036270025.1 Candidatus Udaeobacter sp.
GCGGTCGCCGTTCTGACCGCCAATGAGGGTGTTCATGGTGCCGCGATGGATGAAGTGCTCACTCGCCAGTATTGGCGGGGTAAAGGTTGCAGCGGCAGCGTGCCCGTTCAGTGTCTGCACCATCCACAGGCTCCAGTCGCAAGCGTCGCAGGAGTCCGGGCCATTGGACGGATTGGGAGCGACGCCCGGCGTGCCGTACCAGGCGATGTCCACACGGCCATCGTCTCCAGCTGCGGCCCAGGCAAAGACGTTGTTGTGGAGGGTGCCCACGGGTGAACCCGATGTCTGAATTTGAATTGGAGCGGCCCAGGTGTTGCCTTGATCGGTGGAAAACGAGTATTTGAGCACGGTGTCGCCGGTCACCTGACCGCTGCTATTGATGGGCGCTTGCGACCAGACGGCATAGAGGTTGCCCGCCTTATCAATCGCCATCGTCGGAAAGTTCGCGCCGGTCTTGTTCGTCGAGCCGAGATCCGCCACAGGCAGATCAACGCAGTTCAAGCCGCTTGGATCGCTTACATTGGGGATGGGCGGGCCGAACGCCACTGGGAAGCATCGGCCGATCAAAATCCTGTGCAGAAGCGCATCATCGTGGACGACGAAAACATGCTTAACGGGTGTCGAAAGGGTAACAAATCCGCCGGAGCCGTTCGGCTGCCCCAACGTGGTTGCCACGGCGCTCACCTCGTTGTTGCCCATAATGCCTTCGTCGCAACCCAGCGGATTACTGACCTGATTTGCCGGACCAAATTCGATCCCGGCAGTCGCCGCCCCCCCTGGCAGCGGGGAACGATACATGACGAGAACATTCTGACCGAAGTTCGTTGGTGAGCCGCACATAGCGGGGTCGCGTGCGAATTGGTCATTCGTCAGATAGATGCTGCCGCCGTTGGTCGGGTCGCCGTCGAACGCGTACCATTGGCGGTCAACGACAGCGTCTGGAACGCCGGTGTTGCTGCAAATGAAGCTCGCCCCTTGGTCGTCCGAGCGTGAAGTACTAAAGTTTACAAGCGTCAGGTCGGCAAAGTAGAGATGCCCGGCCGAGTCGACGCCAGTTTCGGTATCACCGCCACCGGAGCAAGTGGTGGCTTTCCCTTCAAGGGCTGTGGCGTCGACGACCCATTTGAAAGTTTTACCGCCGTCGAGGGAGTGCCAGATCCAACTGGTGTCGGAGGAAAGCGAGCCGGGCGCGCTGGTGTAAAGCCGGTTTGGATTCGAAGGATCAACCCGCAGGCCTTGTTCGAAACCAACCCCGCCAATGCCGCTGATGACCGGATGGCCAAAGGTGAGCGGGGCAGGGTGTGGCGCCGCCCTGAGACTGACAATGGCTAGCAACGCGCCAACGCAGCAAAAAGTAAAAGCTACGAACGCGCGCGGGTTAAAGAGACCTGACTGTGAAGCGGATTTTTTTTTCATGGAGGTTTTCCTTTGTTAGCTGGGTGGAGAATTGTCGCTGACAATTCGAATAGTTTGCCCCGACCGGATGCCTTTTTTTCCGATCACTCAAAATCAGCCACCGAAATTTTGGGGCCAACAGCAACACGGCCAGACTCTCAA
>DATBDI010000190.1:0-11874 GCA_036270025.1 Candidatus Udaeobacter sp.
AGAGGGCGGAGGCGGCGTTGCAGCTGCGGTTCTCTCGCGCGTAGGACCTTTGTCCTTTTCATTATGCGCGTACAGCGTGCGAACGATGAAAAACTGGCCCGTAGAGGCTGCGATTTCGTTGATGACTCTTCGCGCCGCACTCGGCGTCGCTTTGAAGCTGACGTCGACCATGTTTCGCTCGATCATGGTCGGTGCCGGCGTGCTCGCCTTCGCGGCGACGACTGCTCGGCCCCGCGCTGGCGATGGCGTGGGCGTCGGTGACGCTCCGTGTTCTTGCGCTAAAGGCGCGCGGCGAAGCGCTGTTACGCTGTCGACTTTGGCGTCGAGCAAAATATTTATGAGCATCTGAATTTGCGAAAGTTCCTGGCCGAGTAGCGGCGCCACAGTGGTATTGGGCATGACCCTGGTGAATTCGTCGAACCCGAGCTGAAATTTATCAGGCAGTTTCACGTTGTTCAGGCGCGCCCGCTCGAATGCCGCCAGTACCGCCTGACGCAAGCGCGACTGAAATTCATTGGGCGCAAGCGGTGGCGCAGCGGCGACCTCGTCTTTCAAAGCATCTTTGAAGTTGTCGAGCGCGCCGCTGTATTTCTCGACGTACCCCTGCAACTTGCGATAGTTCGCGTCATTTGGAAAAGGATCGAGCTGCTCCAGCCGGTTCCGCTCTGCGGAAGCCTGGTTAAATGTTTGCTGTGCTTCAGTCCATGCGCTCCACCTCCAGTAAAGCAGGCCAAGCGCGAGCACCGCAGAAACTGCAAAAGCAATCAGCACTGTGGCGAACGCGCGGTTTTGCTGAAACCATTTCATGGCATTAACCACAAGGGGCGATCCACAGATTACGCAGATTTCCGCAGATTCGGGGAGAAGCTGATAGTCTATAGCTCATAGTGGATAGCGGATTCGTCATTCGTCATTCGTGCTTCGTCATTCCTTTCACGCGCCATGGATAAGCAATCGAATCCAGAGATGTCTCGACTTCGCTCGACATGACAAAACAGTGGCGGGTCGTGCAATCCGTGGCTCGCTTCCTTTTTCATGGCATTTTGACGGGCTTGCGCAGCGTGAGCTGAAGCTCGTACGGAAAGGCCCATTCGGTGTCGTTCGGCACAGAGTTGGATTTGATTACGCGCTCGGGAGTTCTTGCATCGACAGCGAAAAACGGCGACTTCGCCAGATTGCGAAGATAATCGACCACGATTTCCTGCTGTTTCGGATTGTACAGGTATAGGCCGCGCACCAGGATCCCATCGATCGCCTTCCCCGCCGCTGCCGTCTTTGCTCCTGTTGCAGCCACTGTCGCGGAAGGAGTCGGAGCCGTTTCGCCGGCCCGTTTTTCAGGCGGCAGCCCGAGCGTTTTTCCACCGGAGGTCGCGGCCAGTTCGGTGATCCAGATGTCGGATTCTGGCAGACGCGTGTTCAGGTCCTCGAGAATCTGTGGCCAGAAGTTGCGATCGTTAACTGCCGTGATGAGCGGAGTCGCGACGTTGTCCAGCGCGGTGATTTGTTTTTTGACTTTATCGAGCTGCGCTTCAGCCGCGTGCATGGTTTCGTTCTTCTGGCGCATTGTTTGCGCAGTTCGCACCGCGACCTGTGCCGCCAGCGTGTAGTAAGCCGACCAGCCCAGGAGCGCGACGAGAATGCACGCCGCTGCCGCGATGAAAAACGGCCTGCGCTTTTCAAGGTCCTGTCTTTGGACAACGCGGGCTGGAAGCAAATTCAACTGCATCGGACAGACGGTCACGCTGCGCAGCGCCAGACCAACAAGTTCCCCCAGCAAATATGCAGAATGCCCCACGTCTGGCAGCGATTCCGACACGCTCACGTTTTTGAGCGGATTAAAGAATTCGATCGGCAACTGGAATTTTTCCTGAAAGAACTCGCGCATGTTGGGCATGCCTGCGCCACCGCCGCAAAGGAAGATCCGCTCAGGACGATTCCCCTGCTGTTGTGCGCGATAATGTGTAATTGAACGCATCAACTCCGCGTGCAGCCGCGTCATGGTGCTGCGCGCGATCTTCGAGACGCGTCCGACCTCGGGGTTGGCCGGCTCGGCAGCGCCGGCCAGAGCGACGAAACCGTCCCGGTTCTTTCGAGTTTCTGCTGCGGCCAGGGATTCGTTGAATTCTCTGGCAATCGCGGCTGTGATCACGCTGCTGCCAATTGGAACGCTGCGCAGGAAAATTCTTCCAGCCTCAATGAAGAGAACGTTGCTCGTGCGCGCGCCGATATCCACGAGCAGCGAGCAGCCATGTAGCTCGGGGTAGCTGTAACAAAACGCATTGTAAAGACCCATGGACGCCATGTCGACGATCCTGGTCTGCAGGCCGCTTTCTTCCACGGCATTGTTGATTTCGTCGAGCAGATCGCGCTTGATCGCGACAATGACGACCTGAATCTGTTCGCCCATGCCGCCTCCCACGAGCTGGTAATCCCACACCACCTGGTCCAGCGGGAACGGGACATTCTGTTGCGCCTCGAATGCGACAATCTTATCGATCTTTTCCGCTTCGAGCGCGGGCAGTTTGACGAACCGCGCAAATACCGATTGCGCGGGCACGGCGTAGTTGAAGGGCCCACGATGAACATTCAGCTCGTTCATCATTTCGCGCAGTGCGACAGGCATTTCGTGCGGCGCAACAAGAGTCTCCCGGCGCTGACCGGTTTCAGGATCAAGCGGCGTTTCGCGAAAGGAATACCTTAGCAAAACCAGCCGTCCGTGGGTCACGCGAAATTCCGCCAGACCGATAGTCTGCGATCCGATATTGAGAGTGATAAGACGCGCCGGGCCAGCCATGGACTAAAGCTTCAATTCCCAAATCCCAAAGCGAATTTCAACACCCAAATATTTAATCGATCTGGTGGCAGCGAGGCGAGAAGATGGACGTTTTTAAAAAATATCGCTTTCAATCGCGCTTTCCAAAACGATAATCTACACCCGAAACGCGAAGTAAGTCTTCGCGCTTCAAGCAGTGTTTAAACGGGAATCAATTTGCGAAGTGATGGAGAAACGCTGCCGAGTTGCCTCTTTTTGTCTCGCGCTTTTTGTTGCGTTCGACGTTTGCCTGGCTGCTCAAACCGAATCGCTGAACGAGAAATCGCGCGTCAGAAAACCATCGGTGACCAGGCTTTCCCAGCGGTACCCATGGAAGACAAACA
Source organism: Candidatus Udaeobacter sp. (assembly GCA_036270025.1). Classification (GTDB taxonomy): domain Bacteria; phylum Verrucomicrobiota; class Verrucomicrobiia; order Chthoniobacterales; family UBA10450; genus Udaeobacter. Next base: position 3,157 of record DATBDI010000190.1, read on the forward strand.
TCGTAACAACGATTTTTTGGATCGGCGAACAACCTGGAGGACATAATCTCACGCCGAATCGCACGAGTTCCTGGGACAAACAATGGACAAAAAGCTACGGCGGGTTTGATGATCCTAATCCTGCATGTCGGAAGAATTACTGCCCCACGAAATTTGCACCGCGGCAGAACCCGTTTTACTGCGCACTTCCTTACAACGACAAAGCACGCACTGGTCACCACCCGGAAGCGCCTCGCGTTGTGCCATGGTTTAACGAAGCGTACCAGGGACCGGCTGTATCCACTTGCAAAGGTCGATGGGTCGCAATCCGCAAAGGTAATCTAACTGCTTATGCGCAATGGGAGGATGCAGGACCGTTCCGCACTGATCATTGGCAATATGTGTTTGGCAATGAACGCCCAAAACCAAGTCTGAATGGAGGTGCAGGCCTCGATGTGTCGCCTGCTGTGCGAGATTACCTCGGCCTGAAACCAACGGATGTGACCGACTGGCGGTTCGTGGAGCTTAGCGAAGTACCGCGTGGACCCTGGTCAAGGTTGGGAGACAACAACCCCTTCGTGATCCACGACCAAAAAAAGACCGTGAAAGTTGCAGAACGACTAAGAGCGAATAAGGAAAGCGTCGACGCTCGGTAGCCACGCAAAGCAGGCCGCTGACACGATAATATCCTCATGAAGCGATCGCTGTGGGCAATTGTCGTTTGGTTGTCGATCTTCGCTGTGGTAAGCCCGATCACCGTCGCAGAAGCCGGGCCCTTTAGAGATTTTTTTCAAGCGATACGCAGCGCGGTCGGCCCTCCAAAAAAAGAGAAGCCGCGAGCACACCGGCGCACTCGCAAGCAGAACGACACTCCGCCGAGCGATGCTTCGGATAGTAAGCACAACGAGACCCCGCCGAGCGATGCTTCGGAGAATCAGATTTCGAGCAGCCCAGTCCCTGCGCCCCTGGACCGGCGTGATGTGCGCTTCGCGAAAGCAGCCCCGGTCGCGAGCCAGCAAAAAACTGATCTGCCGTATGGAACTCCTGTACCGGGTAAACCAGGTCTGGTTACCAGTCCCTTCGCTCAAGATCGCGGTTACGTTGATGTCACCGGTTTTGCGCCGGGAACCGAAATACAAGACCCCTTCACAGGCAAAACTTTCCTGACGCCGTAACCGGGGTTGCCTTCGCTGGTTAACGTTTCGACACACAGATCACCGGCGAGCTTGCGCTCGGACATTGCGATCATTTCTTGGTACGTCGACCGTTTAGCAGCAATTCTACGAACCTTAAAAGGTCTTCAATTGCCTGGGCTTCTTCTTTGAGATTGCGCTTGAGCAACCCAATCATTTCGACACCTCGCGGCGACAGTGTTTCTTGTTGCAGCAAGGCTTCGAGCGCAAAGAAGAGCGGGCCCAACGGCTCGCGTAACCGGTGGCTGGCGATCTGAACTAATTCCGCTTTCGCGGCTGCCATTCTTTTCTTTTCCGCGCGGCGCCGCGCATTGGCCCGACGCACAGCTTGCTGATGTTCCAGGACAAATTGGACGGTGGCTTCGATGATAACGTTGTCGAAAAAACCTTCCACAACGCGCCGTGCGCCATTCTGCGCGTTTGTGTCGAAATCCGGATTTATAGCGGCGAAGGCGCCCAGCCAGTTGCCAATGAAGTCGCGGCGCACCAGGCAAATTTCGCGGATCAATTCGTCTAACTTATAACCCTGCCGCCATCGCTTCCAGCCATGCGCCTTCGCGTCGAGCTTCGCTTCTTTCTTGATGCCCTCCGCGTCGGGTTGCGTGAGAAGGGCTGCGAGTTCGGCGCACAGCTCAGGAAGGTGATCGAGCAGCTGTGTGTACGTGAGCTTGTCCGACGCAGAGATCTCCGGCTCTCGATCGACCGCAGCGATCCAGGAGTGCAGGATTTCCTGGCGGTGACTTCGCACAAACTCACCAAACGCAGCAAACGAAGAGGGCGCGGACTTAGTCTGAGCGGGTCGGGTCATTGCGCATTCTCCAAGCTAAGTTCGGTCGCAAAGCGGCATCGACGTGTAAATACTTGCGCGAATCAGGGTCAAAAGAACTGCGACCGCACTGATGCAGCCAACAGCGGTTCTACCTTGGAACAATGAATGAACGGGACCGCGCACCGTGCCCGTTCCAATCTTGATACTCCGCGCCTGCTGTGATCTGGAAATGCTCGTTGCCGACTGTACCGAGTAGGTAGGTATCTATCATGTCGCCACCGCCTTTGCCGCTCCAGCGCCCATAGAGAAAACCAATCTCGCCGCCGTAGTACACTTGGTTGAGTGGCGAGTTGAAGGCCTGTTCAGGCAAATCCTTTCCGTCCGCGCCAAAGTCTTGCGATGGCACATCAGAAGCAGCCATTCCTCTTCTTGTTGGCGCTGCCGGAGCAGGAGTGAAGTACGAGGCTGGAAATAAATCGAACAAGCCCATGCTGATGTTCGCGAATGCCGTCTCGCTTGCTAACTGGCCGCCATCCGACCAGGGCCGCACTGGACCTTGACGGAATAGAAGCGAGGTGCGCGTCGGCCCAAACATTCCCGGCACGGAAAAGCCCAGCGAGAAATCTCGATTGAATGCTTTGACGGACGCGGGTTGCTGCGCTGCAACCGAAAAGCAAACAGCCATTACACCCGTGGCGACGGCAACCGCACGCCTGATCATGCGACAATTCATAACGAAACTGCTGCAAACGCCAGTAAAATTTTTCCGGGGGTTTGGACTGCGCGGACATGTCCGCGCTTTCAAAGCGGCAACATGTTGCCGCACTCCAAATACCGGACGTCGTCTCTTCAAAGGTTTTAGACTTTAAGGGTTCAATGCTTCAGCGACTCTCTAAAATACTCGACCGTTTTTCTTATCCCCTCATCGAAGTCCACGCGCGGCTGCCAACCGAGGACTTGTTTCGCGCGCGATATGTCCGGCTGGCGCACCTTCGGGTCATCGATTGGCAACGGTTTGTATTCGATTGCCGATTTCGTTCCGGTGATACGAATTATCTCGTCTGCGAACTGCTTAATCGTCATCTCCCGCGGATTGCCCAGATTCACCGGCTCATGAAAACTGCTCATGGCTAGTTTGAAAATTCCGTCGATCAAATCGGACACGTAACAAAATGATCGGGTCTGCGATCCGTCTCCGAAAACGGTCAGCGGCTGTCCGTGCAACGCCTGACCGATGAACGCCGGAACGACGCGGCCATCGCGCAGCCGCATCCGCGGTCCGTATGTATTGAAGATCCGCACGATCTTGGTGTCGACGCGATGATACCGGTGATACGCCATCGTAATCGCCTCGCCGAACCGTTTCGCCTCATCGTAGACACCCCGAGGGCCAATGGGGTTCACGTTGCCCCAGTAATCTTCTTTTTGCGGGTGTTCGAGCGGATCGCCGTACACCTCGGATGTCGATGCGAGAATGAATGATGCCTTTTTGTCCTTGGCTAAACCAAGAGTGTTGTGCGTGCCCAATGCGCCCACTTTGAGCGTTGGGATCGGCAGCTCCAGATAATCGATCGGGCTGGCAGGCGATGCGAAGTGAAAGACGTAATCGATCCTTTCCTCCGGCAAAAAGATGAAATTTGAGACATTGTGTTTGATGAACCGGAAATCATCGTTGCCGGCCAGGTGCCCGATATTGGCAGGATTGCCAGTGACGAAATTGTCGATGCCGATGACGCGATGACCTTCTGCCAAAAGCCGATCCACCAGGTGCGAGCCCAGAAAACCCGCGCCGCCGGTCACGACGGAAACGGGGTGTGAGTTTTTGGCCGCCATTGCGCATTTCTTCTAATGGCTACCGCGCAGGTTTGCCAGCAGGAAAGTCGGGCGAATGGCGAATCGCGCTACGGCTGTAGCGTCCGCTGTCCTCAGCGGATAACGCGTGTCCGAAAAGGGTGCTGAGGACAGCGCACGTTACAGCATTTGCACTTCGTCATTAATTCGTCATTTACTTAGTTCCATGCGAATTCTCTCCGGCACTCAGCCCAGCGGTTCTCTGCACATGAATTTTGTCATTTCGAGCGAAGTCGAGAATGGAGCGACTGGGGAGAGCGACATGGACGGTTGTGCGGCGAGGGCAGCCGCGAGAGAGTCGGGAAACGAACGAGGCAAATCTCTTACTGTTCCTCTGAACCCGTGAAAGACATTCAAAGAAAGAACTGAGATTCTTCGACTCCGCTCAGAATGACAGGTAACGAACCCATGCGAATTCTTTCCGGCATTCAACCCAGCGGTGCGCTGCACATCGGCAATTATTTTGGGATGATGCGCCCTGCGGTCGCGCTGCAGGCTGAAGGCGAAGCGCTGTACTTTATCGCCGACTATCACGCGCTCACGAGCGTGCGCGATCCACAGCTTTTGCGCGAGAACAGCCGGCGGGTAGCGCTCGATTTTCTGGCGTGCGGACTTGATCCTGAGCGGGCAACGCTGTTTCGGCATTCAGACGTGCCGCAGGTGACGGAACTCGCCTGGATTTTATCGACCGTCGCGCCGATGGGCTTGCTCGAGCGCGCCCACTCGTACAAGGACAAACTCGCCCGCGGAATCGCTCCCACAGTTGGACTATTCAGTTATCCGATCCTGATGGCAGCCGACATTCTAATTTACGACAGCGACGTTGTGCCGGTTGGGAAAGACCAAAAGCAGCACATCGAAATGACGCGCGATTTCGCCGTTAAGATGAACGACACCTTCGGCCTGTCGGAGCCGGACGGACGGATCTTCAAGTTGCCCGAAGCACGCATCCAGCCCACGACAGAAACGGTCCCCGGCATCGATGGCCAGAAGATGAGCAAGAGCTACGGCAACAATATCGACATTTTCGGCGACGAAAAAGAGATGCGAAAACGAGTGATGAGCATCGTCACGGATTCGACACCCGTCGATGCGCCGAAGGACCCTGCGCCGTCGACGATTTTCAAACTCTACTCCCTCGTCGCGTCCAAAGACGAAATCGTCGACATGCGTGAAAAATTTCTGAAAGGCGGGACTGGTTACGGCGATTTCAAAAAGCACCTCTTCGAGAAACTGTGGGAATATTTCGCTCCGATGCGCAAGCGCCGCGAGGAAATTCTAGGGAACAAATCGTACATCGATGACGTTTTCGCCCGCGGCGCAAAGCGTGCCAATGAAATCGCCGATAGAGTGATGGAACGCGTCCGCAAGGCAGTAGGCCTCCGCTAGCGAGAGGCTTGAGATATGCGAATTTGACCGACTTATGGACATGGTCGTTAACGTGGATGAAAAAATTGGCAAAGTAGTCGGCCGTATCCCGCCGGCAGCCGAGGCTTTTTCGCGGGGCATGAGATTGCAACGGACCATCAACCAGCTCCAAAGTTACCTTGAAGGCATTTGTCCTACCGGCGTTTTTCGCTTCGACAACCATGAGCAGGCGGATGAATGGTTGCTGAAATGGATGAGCCGCCGTCGCCCGAGAAAGAGCTGACGACGCGCGTTCCTGAGGAAGCGGGCCTGGTTGCGCTTTGTTGCGCTTTGTCGCACTTTGAATGAGCTGGACGCGAAGTACGTTGTCATGGTGGATTCGCGATCATGCTCGCTGGGTTTGCCAGAGGCACCCTCGATGTCGATTTGCTGATCGACACGTCTTTTGAAAACGAGGCGTTCGTTTACAAAGCGATCGAGATTCTCCCGGACAAAGCAGTGCGAGAGCTAAAGCCGGGCGACACGTGGCGCTATGGCGTTGTGCGCGCGGCGGGACGAGATCATGGTGGACTTGATGAAATCCGCGGGCGGAATTGAGTATGCTGAAGCCTCGCAAGAAATTGTGATTCGCGAAGTGCACGGCGTGCCGATCCCATTCGCGTCGGCCCGCTTGCTATGGCGCACCAAGAAACCAATCCGACGCCCGAAGGACGCTGACGATCTAATGTTTTTGCAAAAATATTTCCAAGAACACGATGAAGAACCGCCGAAAGCGTGAGCATCGGTCAACGTAATCTCGGGACGGCGGCACCTCGGTTTGAGACCTCTTCACTTGGCGCTCTCGCGTGGAACTCCAATCGCCGCATAGGCCAGATTACGTCTCCGAGTGTCGCCAATTACCAAGCGCTTCGGCAAGCCGAAATCACATGACACCTTTTCGGGGCCGCGCTCATGAGCGATCGCGCGACAAGGTAGTCCGTATTGATGGGTTCAGCGAAGAAGAGGTGCGCCGACGGCTCCTTCGGCCAAGTTGAAAATAAAAGTCTCAGCGGCCGCGAGTTTGGCGCGCGGGCTTCGTCTGCTGGGTGGGTTGTTGTGGAACGGTAGCGGCGCTGTCCCGGTAAAACAACACGCCGTGCGCGCGCAAATTAGTGACCAGCGCGTGCAGATCGTTAGCTAGTTGTTGGTCGTTCAGAAGGGCTGCCACAAGGCCTTTGCCTTGCGTGGCGGTGCGCAGCACCTTTCGCGTATCAGCAATCGCAGTTTGCAAACCATCGGCCGCTTGTTTGGCGGAAGACATAGCCGAATCCGCCTGCTCGATTACGCCATCCAATTTCTTTGAGGATTCTGCCAGCGCGCCGGTAGCCTGGTTCAAATGTTCCATGCTCGACTTCAGGTTTTCCATGTTCGCCGAGGAGAGTGTGTCTTGATTCAGGCGGTCCACAGTCGTGTCGATCTTTTGCACGGTACCGCGGAGGTCGTTCACGAGCGCACCGCCTGAGCGTGTGAGATCGTCGATGCCGCTCTCGCGCGCACCTTTGACATCGGCATTCGGAGGCAGATACGCCGTCTGCGGTCCGGACGGTACTGCTACGTTCACGAACCGATCGCCAAGCAAACCCGAACTGCCGACTGTGAATTTCGTTCCCTCCGGTATCTTAATGTAATCATAGATTTTCAGAGGTACAGCCACACCACCGCCTTCACGTACTAGCTTCGGGCCAGCCTCGACTTTTCCGATTCTCGCTCCGGCGAGCAAGACATCGGTGCCTTTCAGCAGTCCGCCCGCATCATTGAAGCGCACGGTGATGGTGTAATACGTCTTAAAGCCTTCACCGAGCCGGCCGAATTGCACAAGCAGCGCGCCTAACATCGCCAGCCCCACAAAAACAAAAATGCCTACTTTGAATTCCAAACCTCGCTCGTGCCGATTCATCGATTAATTGTCGATCTTGCTGCTGATTTCGCAAGGCAAGCGACCGCTCACGCGAGCGCGTTTCGCTCGAGACTGCAACTAATTGAGGTCAATCGCCTCCACCGTCAGATCGGCCGAGGAGGAAATCCTGAATGAGGGGGTCGCTCGATTGCTGAAGCTGATTAGCCGTTCCGCTAAAATAGATCCGGCCTTCGTGCAGGTAGGCGATTCGGTCGGCCACATCAAACGCGCTTTTCATATCGTGGGTGACTACCACGCTGGTCATTCCAAAGCGCTGTTGCAGCCGGCGGATCAGTCGATTGATGCTATCGGCGACTACAGGATCAAGACCGGCTGTCGGCTCATCGTACAATACACATGAGGGCCGCCGAATGATGGCGCGCGCCAGCCCAACGCGTTTTTTCATCCCGCCGCTCAAAGTTTCCGGCATCTTATCTTCCTGACCTTCCATTTCCATCACCTCGAGCATCTCAGTAACTTTTGAGCGCAGAATTTTTTGATCGCGCTCGCCGGCTTCGCGCAAAGGAAAGGCAATGTTTTCTTCAACCGTCATCGAATCAAAAAGCGCGCCACCTTGAAATAGAATGCCCACCTTTTTTCGAATCGCGCCGAGCTGGCGCTCGTTCATTCCAATGATGTTTTGGCCCTGGATCCAGATTTCACCGGAGTCGGGCTCCATTAAGCCCACCATGTGTTTCAGCAAAACGCTTTTTCCGCCGCCGCTGCGCCCAATGATGGCCAGCGTCTCGCCGCTGCTGATCTCGAGGTCGATGCCGCGCAAAATTTCCTGTTGCCCGATTTTCTTTTGCAACGAACGCACGGCAATCATCGCCGACGAATTATCGGAAATCATAGGAGATTCCGCTGACTTCTTCGGAGATGGAGGCGCTTCGATCATCGTACCTTAAACTTTCAACCCTGAACTCTTTCGGGGTCAACCCGTACCCTGCAACTCTCAACTGAGAAGCATTACTGATATCCGGCCGGATAAATAATGTTGAACATCATGGTGAGAAAAAAATTGCAAACCAAGACCGCGAGCGAGGAGTTCACCACCGCCTCAGTGGTGGCCCGACCAACGCCAACCGCTCCCTCGCGTGTGGTCAATCCTTTCTGGCAACTGATGAATACGATGAGTATCCCGAAACAGAACGCCTTTGACAGACCCATGATGATATCGCGACTGCGCGTCCAGCGCACCATGTTCGCCATGTAGTAGGTGCCGTTAATGTCGAGCATGAAAATCGCAACCAGATAACCGGCTGCGATGCCAACGGCGATGCACTCCGCCACCAGAAGCGGCATCGAGACCATCATGGCCAGTACGCGCGGCACCACCAGATAATCAACCGGATAAACCGCGAGTGCGCGCAAGGCATCGATTTGCTCAGTGACTTTCATCGTGCCGATCTCGGCTGACATCGCTGCGCCCACACGTCCGGCTACCATCAGAGCAGTCAGCACCGGCGCGAGCTCGCGGCAGAGCGAAACCGAAACCACCGCGCCCACAGCTGAGCCCATTCCCAGCTTGTTAAATTGGAAAAATGTTTGTGCCGAGAACACCGCGCCGGTGAATGCGCCGGTGATTATAACGACGAGCTGCGAAAGCAACCCAATCTCAA
>DATBDI010000191.1:0-1539 GCA_036270025.1 Candidatus Udaeobacter sp.
GGGTCTTCGCGGAATTGTGTGGGTAGGTTGTAGGCACTGGGCGGAAATTTTGCCTGCTGGTAGCTCTATCGGGCGGGCAGATAGGGTGGTGGGCGTCCGCTCCAAAGAAGAGCGCGGCCGATGGACGGGAGTGGTCCGCCCGAGCGTCTCAGCTCTTGTCTAGGTAGGGGCAAGATGTGGGATTTAAGAGACAACCTAGAGTCTTGGCAGCATGCACGTAAGGATCTTCAGTCGTAGATACTCCTCGTCACGCAGACCGTAGGCACGCCGTTGGATCACGCGAATCTTGTTGTTAAGACCTTCTACGAACCCAAGGGAAACCTTGTTCTCCGGCTTGCAGTAGGCGGCGATCCCATCCCAATGGCGATCGATCATCTCAGCGAACTTCTCGTAAGGCTTGAGCCTCTGCCATTTGAGGGAAGCACGCCAGTTCTCGAAGAAGCGACGCGCCCAGCCCTCGCGCCTGTAGCTCCACAACTGCCCGAAGGACTCCTTGAGCAAGTAAGCCGTGTTCAGCCGCTTGTTGGCTGCCAGCAGAGTCTTAAGCGCTCGGCGGCCTTCCAGAGTGAGGTTCTCACGGTGAGAGAGCAAGGTATACTTCTGGCCCTTGATGAAACGGCGATCTTTTCCCGACAGCCGTGCGTACTCGCTCTTTCTCACTTGGTCGAGTGCGTCGCCCAGATGGCGCATGACATGGAATTTGTCAAACAAGATGGCGGCATTGGGAGCGTGCTCCTCGGTGGCGGTACGAAACGGCTTCCACATGTCCATAACCGCCAAGCGGAGGCCTCGGCTCTTCTTCTCTCCCAGCCAGGCGTAAAACTGGCCCATGCTTTTCTCGGAGCGATTCTCGCCACCGAACCAGATGGGCCGGCCCCGAATCAGATCGCTAACGACGATACGATAGGTATGGCCCTTCCGAATGGAGATCTCATCGATACCGATCGCCTTGGGCGCAGGAGTGCCCGCCTTGGCCAGCTGCGCGCGCATGTACTGCTTGTCCAACTCCTTGACACTGCTCCAGTGCAGGCGCAGTTCCTCGGCCACCTCTTGGATGGTGCTACTGCGGCAGCGCCGACCCACATAGTAGGCAAAGCGCTTGGTGTACCGCGGATTGTCGGCCAGGAACTCCAACCGCTCGCGCTTCACCTTGCCGCAACGGCGGCAGGCCACCCGCCGCACCTCGAACTCGAGGTGGATGCGATAAGGCCCGCACGGCAGATCTCGCGCCCTCCGAGTGGTGCGATCGTACCAACCCGAGTGGACTCGACCGCAGCCACCACAAGCGGTTTTTTTGAGCGTCGTACGAGACGAACGACCCGTGCATGCGGGTCGCCGAACACACCTACGACCTCTGGCAAAGGTCGGAATCTGGGAAATCGGTATGCGTCTAGCAGACGCCTCTTGCGCTTGGTCAAGGTAGGCATCGGAACATCATGCCTATTCTGCGCTCCGCGTCAAGCCTCGCGAAGCCAGCAGTGGCGGGGCTCCGAGGGCTTGGCCAACCCTCAATTCACCCACACAGTTCCGCGAAGACCC
>DATBDI010000192.1:0-5547 GCA_036270025.1 Candidatus Udaeobacter sp.
GATTCAGGCCAACGGCGTCGGAGGATTCTTGAAACATTTGTTTGGCCCAAAAGGTGAGACGACCGGTGTCGTGAAGATCCTGATGGTCGTCATCTTTTTCGCCGTTGGCTGGCTCGAAGTGATCTCGATCTTGTTCAGACCCATTGCGCTCAGCTTTCGATTGTTTGGAAACATCTACGCGGGCGAAAGCATTCTAGAGGCGATGTCGACGATGATCCCATGGCTGTCGCCAATCCTGCCGATTCCTTTCTAATTCCTTGAAGTACTCGTGGGATTTGTGCAGGCTCTTGTTTTCATGCTGCTGACAGCGGTTTTCACAATGCTAATTGCAGAACATCAGGAGGGACCGGAACAAGCGCACTGATTTTTCGGCGATCTCATGGCGAGATCGCAAAACCAACTAAAAAAATATGATACTACCAATACTAGCAGAACTGGGCGGAAGCATTCACGTCGGGCTTGCCGCGATGGGCGTCGGAATCGGAATCGGTTTGACCGGCCTGGGAATGACCACTGCGGTCGGTCGCAATCCCGGGGCGTTCACGCAGGTGCTCGTGCACGGAATTCTCGCCATCGCGTTAACCGAGGCGATCGTTTTCTACGCACTGTATCTCGTTCATTAATTTTCACCGGGAGGCAATCGATGTTGCGCCCGAAACCTAGTTTATGAACCTGATAATTGCCGCCAGCAGCGGAGGCATAACCGACATTTTGCGTGAAACAGCTGAAACGTTCGGCTGGAATTGGAAGTTGTTTCTGTCGCAGGTCATTAGCTTCTGCATTGTTGCATTCCTTTTGCAACGCTTCGCATACAAGCCGATCCTTGCCATTCTTGAGGAGCGCCGGCGGAAGATCGAGGAGGGCCAACTCAATGCCGACAAGATTAAGAAAGAACTCGCCGAGGCAGAGAAGCGTTACCAGGAAATTGTCGCCAAAGGGAACACCGACGCGCAAAGGATGATCGATGAAGCGCGCGAAAGCGCCGCGCACGTATCTGAGCGCAAGCAACAGGAGGCGATTGCCGCAGCGGAGCAAATTATCGCCAAGGCGCGCGAAGCTGCGGCGCTCGAGCACGAGCGCACCATGGAATCGTTGAAGCACGAGCTTGGGCGGCTCGTCGTTGAGACGACTGCGAAAGTTACCGATAAGGTACTGACACCGGAAGATCAACGGCGCTTGCAAGAGGAAGCAGCCCGTCAACTGGCTTGATGAAGGTCAACAAGGAAATTCGGCAGGTCTCCCGTGGAATGTTGCGCGGCAGTTTCACCGATGGCCAGCTCGATTCTGGCAGAATCGGCTCCCTTGTCGACTCACTGATCGCCAGAAAACCTCGTAACTACGTTGGCATTCTGAAAAATTACCGGCGTCTGCTCCGGCTTGAACTGGAGAAGCGCCGGGCCCGAATTGATAGCGCGAGCGAAGTAGATCCCGCGGTGAAATCCGAAATCGTCGCCAGTTTGAAAAACAAGTACGGCAGCGACTTGTCGAGCGAGTTTCTCGTTAATCCGGAGCTCCTTGGCGGAATGCGTATTCGCGTAGGCAGCGATGTGTGGGATGGAACTGTACGCAATCGGCTCGAACGCCTGCAGCAACAACTCTAACCACCGAACACAAGTTTGTAGGGGAAGCTGACAGCTTCCCCTACAGAATGAAAATACGAAATTATGAGCAGCATACTCGAAGAGATCGAAACAAAAATTGAAGGACTGAAGACATCGACAGCGAAGAGCAACGTAGGCGTTGTGCGCGAGACAGGGGATGGCGTGGCGCGTATCGAGGGGCTCAGCGACGTCATGCTCAACGAGATGATCGAATTTCCAAACGGTGTCTACGGTCTGGCACTAAACCTGGAAGAGACCGAAGTCGGCGCGATTCTGATGGGTGACAACACGCTGATCGAAGAAGGCGACGAAGCCAAAACGACTGGGCGACTTCTTTCTGTCCCAGTGGGAAAGGCGCTCCTCGGTCGCGTCGTGAATACGCTTGGGCAGCCGCTCGATGACAAGGGCCCGATTAAAAGCGACTCCTTTTATCCACTTGAAAAAATTGCTCCTGGCGTGATCAAGCGCCAGAGCGTGAATCAACCGGTGCAGACCGGCATCATGCCCATTGACGCCATGATTCCCATTGGTCGAGGCCAGCGCGAACTAATCATCGGGGATCGCGCGACCGGCAAAACTACGATGGCTATCGATACAATCATCAGCCAGGCGCGCTTGAACAAGGCCGCTGAAGACCACGGCGACAAGAATTATCGGCCGCTTTACTGCATCTACGTCGCCGTGGGCCAGAAAAATTCGAATGTCGCGCGCGCTCTGGCAGTGCTCGAAAAAGAAGGCGCCATGCCGTACACGACAATCATTTCAGCGCCAGCATCCGACACGGCCACGAATCAATACTTATCCCCGTTTGCCGGAGCAGCCATGGGCGAGTGGTTCATGGACAACGGAATGGACGCGCTAATCGTTTACGACGATCTGTCGAAACACGCCGTCGCGTATCGGCAGGTGTCACTCGTGCTGAAGCGTCCATCAGGTCGTGAAGCGTATCCAGGCGACGTGTTTTACCTGCACTCACGGTTACTCGAACGCGCTGCCCGCATGAGCGATCAATTTGGCGGCGGATCGTTGACCGCATTGCCGATTATCGAAACGCAGGCAGGCGACGTGTCCGCCTATATCCCCACGAACGTGATCTCGATCACAGACGGCCAGATCTACCTTGAGACGGATTTGTTCTATCAAGGCGTTCGGCCAGCAATTTCCGTGGGACTTTCTGTTAGCCGTGTCGGATCGGCGGCACAAATCAAGGCCATCAAGCAGGTCGCGGGCAAGGTGAAGCTTGATCTGGCGCAATTCCGCGAGCTCGCCGCGTTTGCGCAATTTGGCTCCGATCTGGATGCCGCGACAAGATCGCGACTCGATCGCGGTCAACGTATTGTGGAGCTTTTTAAACAAAAACAGTACAACCCTATTCCGGTCGAAGAACAGGTTGTAGTCCTGTGGGCGATGCAAAATGGATATCTCGACCCTGTTCCAGTCGAACGCGTGAAGGAGTACCAGCTAAAACTTCAGGACTGGCTGCAAACGCGGAAAGGAACATTGCTCCAAACCGTTCGCGAGAAGAAGGAACTCGATAAGGACCTCGAGTCGCAGCTGAAAGCCGCTCTCGATGAATTCAAAACAGTGTGGCGATGATGTCGCTCAAACCTTAAATGGCGAACACACAGGACATACGCCGCCGAATCAAATCGATCCGCAACACCGCGCAGATCACCAAGGCGATGCAAATGGTGGCTGCGTCCAAGATGCGCAAAGCGCAGCAGCAGGCGCTGGCTGGACGACCTTATGCGGGGTTGATGAATAAGGTTTTCGTTTCGCTCCAGAGAAGAACGGATCCCAGGTTCCATCCGCTTTTGGAGATCCGGCCGGTGAACAAGGAACTGGTCCTGATCATTAGTACAGATAAGGGGTTGTGCGGAGCGCTTAACACAAATCTTTTTCGTGAAGCCGGTAATTTCGACTCGGCAAAAACAGCATTCGTCGTTACCGGAAAAAAGGCCCGGCAATTCATCGCGCGGACGAAACGCGAACTGCTGGCGGATTTCGAGCTGAAAGACTCGCCAAGCTTTCTTGAAACCAAACCTATCGGCCGGTTTTGCATGGAAAAATTTGTCAGGCGCGAGGTCGACAAGGTGTCCGTTCTTTACACGCATTTCATCAACACCATCAACCAGCGTCCGGTGCTGCAAACGCTGTTACCGATCAGCAGTTTCGATTTGCCCAAGGGCGAGGCTGCCGAAGCTCAAAGTGAAGGTACCGATCCGATGATCGGGTACATATTCGAGCCGAACGCCGAGGTCGTACTGGATGTGATGCTGCCGTATTATATTTCGTTTCAGGTTTTTCAGATGATCCTCGACGCACGCGCGTCCGAGCACAGCGCGCGCATGGTGGCGATGAAAAACGCCACCGACGCCGCGAACGATTTCATTAAAGACCTGACATTGGAATACAACAAGATGCGCCAAGCCAGCATTACAACAGAACTGCTCGAGATCGCCACAGCGCAAATGTCGCTCGCTGGCTAGTCAATTTTTATGAATAAAGGAAAGATAGTTCAAGTCATCGGTCCCGTGGTAGACGTGGAATTTCCCGGCGGAAACAGACTGCCGAAAATCTACAACGCGCTCGAAATCGAGTACGAAGTGAATGGCAACCCAACAAAGCTGACGCTCGAAGTGCAACAGCACCTTGGTGAAAACTGGGTGCGTTCGATCGCAATGTCTTCCACTGAAGGCTTGAAACGCGGAATGAGCGTAAACGATACCGGGGCGCCAATCAGTGTGCCGGTGGGTGAGGCCGTGCTGGGCCGGCTCTTCAATGTAACGGGTGACCCTATCGACGATCGCGGACCGGTGAAATACGAAAAGCGTTATCCAATTCATCGGGCTGCCCCGACGCTGACCGAGCAAGATACAAGAGCAACAATTCTTGAGACGGGTATCAAGGTGATCGATCTGGTTTGCCCGTTCTCGCGAGGCGGGAAAGTCGGCGCATTTGGAGGCGCAGGGGTGGGCAAGACTGTCGTCATTCAGGAGTTGATCAACAATATCGCGATGAAACACGGCGGCGTGTCGATGTTTGCGGGGGTAGGCGAACGAAGCCGCGAAGGAAATGATCTTTACAAAGAAATGAGTGAGGCGGGTGTCATCGACCAAAAAGATTTGTCGAAGTCGAAAGTGGGAATGGTTTTCGGTCAAATGAACGAACCGCCGGGCGCACGACTCCGTGTCGCTCTTGCCGCGCTGGCAATGACGGAATACTTCCGCGACGAACGCAATCAAGACGTGCTGCTTTTTATCGATAACATTTTTCGGTTCTCACAAGCCGGCTCCGAAGTGTCAGCGTTGTTGGGGCGAACTCCGAGCGCAGTCGGTTATCAGCCAACGCTTGCCGCGGAGATGGGTGATTTGCAGGAGCGCATCACATCAACAAACAAGGGATCGATCACTTCGTTCCAGGCGGTTTATGTTCCGGCGGACGATCTTACCGATCCGGCGCCGGCAAACACTTTCGCGCACCTGGACTCGACCATCGTGCTCGAACGTGCCATCGCCGAGCTGGGAATTTATCCGGCGGTCGACCCGCTGGCATCGACATCAAAAGCGTTGGCACCTGAAATTGTCGGCGAGGAGCATTACAACGTCGCACGGGGAGTGCAACGGGTGTTGCAGCGCTACAAGGATTTGCAGGACATTATCGCGATCCTCGGAATGGATGAACTAAGTCCAGAGGACAAGCTGACCGTCCATCGCGCTCGAAAGATTCAGCGGTTCCTGAGCCAGCCTTTCCACGTCGCAGAAGTTTTCACGGGCTTTAAGGGCCAGTATGTGCCGGTTGCTGAAACCGTGCGCGGCTTCAAAGAAATTTTGGAGGGCAAACACGACGATGTGCCCGAGCAAAATTTCTACATGAAGGGCGGCATCGACACAATCAAGGAAGGTTAGTTCACCATGGCTACACTGAAACTCGAGATTGTAACGCC
>DATBDI010000193.1:0-7685 GCA_036270025.1 Candidatus Udaeobacter sp.
GTTTGTGAAGGCGGCCGCGTTGATCAGCACATCGAACTCCGTCGCACGCAGTGCCTCGCGCACATCGTGCAAATTCGACAAATCAAGCTGCGCGCGGTTAAAGCCTGTGACTTGATGTTTGTCCCTATATTCGCGCGCGAGCGCTGCTCCGAGCCGACCCCCCGCGCCTAGAAGTACAATTTTCATCAATGGTCGGCAGTCAGTCGGGATGCCTGGAACGGAATTCCTCCGAGAGACGCTTGGCCGCTTCGCCCATCATCAGGATTCGCTGGACTACAGCCGCTTGAACCAGATCGTTCTTTAAAAAATCGTCGTAAGACACGCCCGCAGCAAATCGCTGAATATCCAGCGCGGCGAGCAGAATATCAGCCGCCGTGGCGTCATCCTTCCACATACAAGGGTAGCGCGCTGTTCAGGATGTGTTCCCGCCGAATCCAGTTACGATGCTTTTCAATCTGGCTGCGCTCGATCAAATCTACTTTGTGGCCGAGCAGCTCTGATAATTCCTGGGCCATCTTGTTATGCGCCCACGCCGCGTAGGCCAGGTCCCGCTGGAATCCCGTGCCAGGGGTATAAAGAAAATCCAGATCGCTGTCAGAACGAAAATCGCTCCGCAACACCGAGCCAAATATTTCCAGCTTGGCAATGTGCCACTGTTTACAAAACGCTGCGATTTCTTCCAGATCCAGCTCAATCGGCAGCTCGGTGATTGTCATCGCCTGATTCTCCTATTCCGTTCTGAAGCGTATCGAAACCGATTCGCGAACGCAAACCGCTCCAGGCGGGATTGGCCATCAGCTGGCTCCGCCGAATTCGTGCTTGAAAGGAAATGAATCAGTCTCGCGATAGACTTCCGAGCTCAGCGATCCCGGCTACGACTCAATATCGCCCGGCGCGATCGAGTAAAGGTTGCCACCAGGAGGGATTGTCCATGTACCACTGGATGGTTTCGTCGAGGCCTTCCTTGAAACTACGGCGCGGTTTCCAGTTCAACTCTTGTTGCGCAAATGAAGAATCAATCGCATACCGGCGATCGTGGCCAAGCCTGTCCTGCACGAATGAAATCAAGCTGTATGCCTTGCCCAGTTTATCGAGGATCATTTTGACCAAATCCAGGTTCACCATCTCGCCGTCGCCACCAAAATTATAGACGCTTCCCGGTTTCCCTTCGAAAAGCGCGGCCACGATCGCGGCACAATGGTCTGTCACATGAATCCAATCGCGTACATTCATTCCATCGCCATAAACCGGAAGCGGCTCGTCCCGCAGCGCCTTGATGATCATGAGTGGAATCAATTTTTCCGGAAACTGATAGGGGCCGTAATTATTCGAGCAACGCGTGACGAGCACTTCCTGGCTGTACGTTTTGTAAGAGGCAAGCGCCAGAAGATCCGCCCCAGCTTTGCTCGCCGAGTACGGCGAGCTGGGATCAAGCGGTGATTGCTCGGTGAATTTGCCGTTCGGCCCAAGCGAGCCGTAGACTTCGTCTGTCGAGATCTGGACGAAGCGCTGGACGCCGTGGCGGCGCGCGCAATCCAACAGGACGCTTGTGCCGATTACATTTGTGTGAATGAAGTTCAGGGGATCGTTAATACTGCGGTCCACATGCGATTCCGCTGCAAAATTGATGACCGCGTAAAACCCGTGCTCGGTCATCAGGGCATCCATCTGATCTGCGTTTGCGACGTCGGCTTTGAAAAATTCGTAACGCTCGCCATGTTCTTCGACCACGCCATCCAGATTGGCGAGATTGCCCGCGTAGGTGAGCACGTCGACGTTGGTCACGTACGCGGGCTTGTAATGTTGCAAAATATACCGAATAAAGTTGCTCCCGATGAATCCGCAGCCACCGGTTACAAGGATGCGCATGGCAGCGCGTACTAGCAGCGCCGAGCAGAGCGCGCCAGCAGAATATTCTTCCGCGATCGCGGGACTGCGCAATGGCCTCGACCACTGGAAAGCGCAACTAGCGCAGATGGATTGGGTCCCATGGGCGATCCTGGGATTGGCAGCGTTTCTGCGGTTTCTCCTGCTGGGCATGAAACCGCCCCACTTCGACGAGGGTATTAACGGCTGGTTTGTCGATCAGGTAGTGCACAATGGTTTTTACAGGTACGACCCGACCAACTATCACGGTCCGCTTCACTTTTACGTCCTGTTGCTCTTCGAATGTTTGTTCGGTCGAAACCTGTGGGCGTTGCGGCTCCCCGTCGTGCTCGTTAGCATGGTTTGTGTTTGGCTCGTGCTAAAATTCGAGCCACTGGTTGGACGGAACGTCAGTCGAATCGCAGCGCTGGCCATGGCAATCTCTCCGGCATTCGTCTTCTACGGGCGCTACGCGATTCATGAAGTATGGCTGCAACTTTTCTCAACCATGTTCATCCTGGGACTGCTCGGGTTGTGGAAGTTGGGCAGGCTGAATTACCTCTGGTATGCCGGCATGGGATTAGCCGGCATGATTCTGACCAAGGAGACCTACGCCATCCATCTCGCCTGCGCGATCCTTGCGATTCCGACCCTGGCGGTTTCGATCGTGTTATCCAAAGTCCATCAATACTTGAAGAACGATCTTAAGATGATTCAGGGCATTGGGGACGGTAAGCGCGGCAAACGGCAAGCGGTCAAGCCGCCAAAGCGAAGGTGGACCTACATGATCCGAACCTTGATGAGAGAGGCCGTGAACGATCTCAAGCCGGCAAAGCAAGCATGGACCTACATCGATTTTGCAATGGTTATCATCGTCGGCGCGGCGACGATCATATTCTTCTATTCGGGAACGTTCTTTAACTGGAATGGCGTTAAAGGTCTATATCTGGCGTTCAAGGCGTGGACGGAGACTGGCGCCGCCGGTCACGGCCACGAAAAGGCGTGGGATTACTGGTTGAAATTGATGGGGCCTCTCCCGGACGTCGGAGGCAACGATTCCCCAATCCAGCGTCTTAGACATGGACGGGCCGATGCATTCGGCTACGAACTGCCAATGTTGGCTGGACTAATTCTCTGCCTGTTCTGCCAAAAATTTAAGAATCTCAGCCTGCGTTACCTGGCGATTTATGGCGCGGGGAGCTTGGTTGCCTACAGCTACGTGAAATACAAGACGCCGTGGTGCATCGTCAGCTTTGGATGGCCGTTCCTGTTTATTTTTGGTGGGCTGATCCTGCTGGTTCGACCGAAACATCTGCGGATCGCGTACCGCGCAGTAGCTGTCCTCTTGTGCCTTTCGCTCGGCTCATCGATCTGGCTAAACTACTTCCGGTGCAGTTCGCCGGATGAACCTTACGCGTACGTCCAGACGTATAACGACATTTTCAAATTAAGTAGACCGCTGCTGAAATTGGCAAGACGCGATCCTGTCTATTATCACCTGATCGGTCACTTGATTCGCTCCAGCGTTTATCCGCTTCCGTGGGTGCTGGGGGATTTCGATCGCGTCGGTTACTACGAAGGCGGCAACATGCCCGGTAATTTGGATGGCGATTTCCTGCTCGTGCAGCAGGACAAGATCCAAGACGTCGAGTCGAAGTTGAAAGGCTCGTATTACACCGACACGCTCACGCTTCGAAATTACCAGGACCCCTCCAAGCTGTATCTGAGCGCGAAGGTGTTTAAAGAATTTTTTCCAAACAAAGCGCCTGATTTTGTCGGCAAAACGCCGGGAGGTTAGTTCGGAACGTTTTAATGAAGTGGCTTTCGGCTGTTCTCACCTTTGCTAACTTGTCGGTCGTCTCCGGACTTCTTTTGGGGATGGCCGGAAGAGGCTTAAACACGCTCAGCGCGGCTCTCGCGTTGGTATGCGGCGCCGCATTTGCCGTCGCAGCTTATCTCGGAACTGGTGACCCGGCTGGTCGCGAGAAAACTGCGAATCGCCCGCAAGTCCAACCAAAGCCTCGAAACAATTCGCCACCGCAAACTACACAAACCAGCGGCGTATGGTCGGCACTCATGCGCTATCGCCGTTTCTGGTTTTGGGCAGTAGCGATATGCTTTGCGGTTTTTGCGGTTCGCTCATTTGTCTGGTTGTTCTATATCGACGGCAGCGAGTACAAGATCCAGAACCCAAACAATCTTGGCGATCTTTCGCTGCACTTGACGTTGATCAAAACTTTTGCGAGCGGCGTTCCTCTTTGGCCGGACAACCCGATCTACGTCTTTAGCAAATTAAGATACCCGGCAGGGGTCGATATGTTCAATGCGCTGCTGTCCCTCGTTCACGTTGATCTGATCACCGGGTTGACCTGGGTCGGTTTGGTTGCGTCGCTCGCAACTTTCTATGCGTTTTACCGATGGGGCGGCGCGTTTGCCGTCGCGGGGTTTTTGTTCAACGGCGGAATAGCCGGCTTCCAATTTTTCAAGAGCTTCAAATTTTCAGATTACCAGGGCGTCAACAGTATTGCATGGAAAAGCATTCCTTTGTCCATGTTCGTGACCCAGCGTGGCTGGCTTTATGCAATCCCGGTAGGATTGGTCCTGCTGTGGCACTGGCGCGAAAGATTCTTTCGCCGGGACGTTGTACCCGAGGCCGGCGACACCGGCCAGACGACGACGGTCGACGACCGCGGCCACACAAAAGGGCCGCTACCGTTTTGGGTCGAGCTCTCGTTGTACGCGTCGATGCCATTGTTTCATCTTCACACATTTCTGGCGCTGACCATCGTGCTGCTTTTTGCCTTGATTCTTGAACCTCCCAACGAAATAAGATTTATCGTCAGCGAGGCTCGCAAAGAAGGGGGCGGACTCGGCAGATTGATTTCGCGCCCTCGAAGCTGGCCCGAAATTTTCCGCGGTGCGCCGATTCGGACACACGCCGTCGCGATGTTGTCGATGGCTTTGATCCCCGCAACGTTTTTCGTCTGGCTGGTGACCGACAGGTTCCGCGCCGCGTCGATCCTCAAATGGCATCCGGGCTGGGTTCAGGATTCGAACGAATTAGGCGCGCCTTTTTTCCGAATGGGGGGCTCCGCGAATTTCGGATCGTCCACGTCGTTCGGATCACTTTTGCAAAAGACCTGGAACGGCGTCATCGCTCCGTTCTTTCAATTCTGGCTCACGAACTTTGGCCTGTGGATTCTTTTGGCGCTGGCACTAGTCGCCTTGATCGGCTGGCGTATTTGGAAAAGCGGCTGGCGATGGGGCAATAGACCGCCGGCGGACATCGCCTTTGTGGTGCCCGCGGTTGCAATTTTCGCGATCGGTTATTTTCTGAAAACCGCGCCATGGGAATGGGACAACCTCAA
Organism: Candidatus Udaeobacter sp.; assembly: GCA_036270025.1. Taxonomy (GTDB): domain Bacteria; phylum Verrucomicrobiota; class Verrucomicrobiia; order Chthoniobacterales; family UBA10450; genus Udaeobacter. Next base: position 5,235 of record DATBDI010000193.1, read on the forward strand.
GCTCATGGTCTGGGGTTATTTTATTATCCTTCCGTTTTTGTGGAGCGACATCATTGGTCGATGGGCGTTTCCCGAACGCGCGGCAATGTGCGCTGCACTGTTCGGGTCGGGCCTAATCACGTTGCTTGGCGGGCTCACGGCCGGACATCCCGGTTTTGGACTAATCGAGCGCGCAAGGCTGGACAACGTCGGCGCAAGAGTTCGGCCTTTGCCGCTGGAAGCCCGGTTCGCCACCTATCCGACTTTTAATCATCCTGTGCTGCTACAAGGTCGCAAAGTTGTAATGGGTTATCCGGGTCACTTGTGGACGGAAGGATTCGACTACGGCGAAGCAAACAGTCGGCTGACGGCATTGATGAACGGAGCCGCAAATTGGCGTGACGCCGCCAAAGCATTGGGCGTGCGCTACATCTTTTGGGGTCAGGACGAAAAGACGAACTATCAGGCGAGCAGCCGACCGTGGGAAACCACAGCGTTTCTTGTCGCGTCAGGCGACTGGGGCGCAATTTACGACCTTGATCGTCCAGCACCTTCGCACTGAGGCGAAACGCGCGTTTTGGTGCTCAAACAATGCCTCGTCGAGGCAGCAAACTTCCTGCGTCGCCGGAACGGATGCGCGAGGAAGACAAAATAGATCGCGCGCACAAGATTGATGAAACTGCAGGGAGGACTCGTTAGGCGCAAGGGGCCATTGCGCAAGGCGGCGAAAATCTTTTCGACCGTAAGCGCCGGCGGCCGCGCGATACTAGTGTAATGCCGTCCAAAGGCGTCCAGCCGATGCGCGTCAGAAGTGGCGATCAACGGTTTGCCATACCGGGATGCCACTCGTTTTGCGCGGCGATTCGGATTGAAGAGGCCAACGTGAAAATGACAGAATTCGATGGCGTCGAAACAATCGATTTCGGTAACCAGTCGCGAGCCAATGGAACCGCCAAAAACATAGAACGGATGCGGCGCAATGGTGTAGATGGAGTTCCCACGCTGCCCCCTGAGCCGTCGCAGGTCTTCAAAATCGTTTATCGCAGCGACCTCTTCGGCAGTCACGTTCAGCACAATGACGTCCGCGCCGCACAAGCGCACCTCGGCTGCGGGAATGAGCAGAATGCCCATTGCCGCCGCGTCCGCGAACACTTCCTTTCGGTCGAACACGGCGTCGTGAAGAGTGATGGCGATTACGCCGAATCCAAGCGCGCGCGCGCGTTCCAGCAATTGGTGCGCGGAATAATCCACGGCGTCCTTGGGATCATCGAGCGTGTGAATGTGCAGATCCATCTTGATCCAATTTTCTCCGTTGCTCGCCCGCCGCGCCGGAGCTTTATGCGAAGACTGGGTGCTCATGCTCGTGCTCTTGGTCCTATTCCGATTCGAAGCTTAACCTCAGAATGTGCGGATTTCACTGGATTGCTAGCGCTCACAAAACGCAACGGCGACTTGCAAGCCATTGCAGCCTGCGGAAAATTCTAAGCGTTCGCCCACACTGCTCGGGTGGTGGAATGGCAGACACGTACGTTTGAGGGGCGTATGCCGAAAGGCATGCGGGTTCAAGTCCCGCCCCGAGCACTCCTTCTTGCCAACGTGCATCGGCTTCTCGTGAGATGATGGCAAGCTAATCGCCGAAGGAAGCGAACAGAGCTCCAAAAAGCGGCGCGAGGACGCACACGCACTCCCAAAGCTGCGCGAAAAGAAAGCACGCGACCTTAATTTCGCACGCAGTGCTGGACTCGCAAAAGCTTTCGGAGTTTGAGTGCGATACGTCTTCGCATCGCTTTTTCAACGCGTCCCAGACAACGCCTGTTACCTTGTCAGCAATTAACCCTTTTCGGGCTGTTCCTCTTCCGATAATCTTCGCCGCAATATGGAATCGCTTTATCTCGTCGGTCTCGCCGTCCTGGCGCTTTTTGCACTTGTACTGACGGTGATTCTTTTCAATTTTTTCGGCCTGTGGCTGCGGGCACGAATTGCAAATGCGCCGGTGAGTCTTGGCAAAATGATCGGGATGCGGCTGCGCAAAGTACCCGTCGGTCTGATTGTGGACAATCGCATCACCGCGGTAAAAGCCGGTCTCGATGTTCGCAGTGATCCCCTCGAAGCGCATTATCTGGCGGGCGGTGATGTGAGCCACGTGGTCCTCGCGTTGATCGCCGCTGATAAGGCGGGTATTACGCTCGATTTCAATCGCGCCTGCGCTATTGACCTCGCCACGAAAGGCACCGGCAAGACTGTATTGGAAGCGGTGCGGACGAGTATTAATCCTAAGGTGATCGACGCGCCGAGCCCGAATATGGGTCGTACAACCATCGATGGCGTGGCACAAGACGGCATCGGCGTAAAGGTCAAGGCGCGTGTCACCGTCCGTTCACATCTGGATCGGTTCGTCGGTGGTGCGACTGAAGAAACAATCATCGCACGGGTGGGCGAAGGGATTGTGAGCGCGATCGGTTCCGCGCATTC
>DATBDI010000194.1:0-25072 GCA_036270025.1 Candidatus Udaeobacter sp.
GTGGCACTTTGCTTCGGCAGCGGTGTTGCTGTTGCCGTCGGTTTCGGAGTAGCCGTTGGCAATTCGATTTCGCTCTTCGCGTTGGTTACGACAGGCTTTTCGTCTGCGGCTTTATCCTTTTCCGACTCGCTGGATTCAGTGTCAGTGGCTGGCCGCTTTGGTGATGGAGATCCTTGTGTTTGCGATTCACCTACAGAGAGATCTCCCTGGCCACCTAACCAGACGATGCTCTCTGGATTCGATGACGCCTTCGCTGCCACACTCCATCGGATCAGTCCCGCGATCAGCGCGACGTGCGCCAGCGCGATCAGGACGACGTTTACCCAAAAACGCCCCCTTGGAGTACCGTACCTCTGCGAAGGTGGCCCTTTCGCCATTTTAATTTGGCTCTGCTTTGGTGGCGATGCCGACCTTCGTGATTCCCGCGCGTTGCAATGCGTCCATCACTCCGATTAATTTTTGCACGGGCAAATCGTGATCGGGTCGAATCACAATGGCCATATCCGGATTCGTTTGTTTCAACTGCACCAACTGCGTCGTCAGAGTTTCCAAGTCCACAATCTGATTATTGAACCGGATCGTGTCGGTGCGATCGATTGAGACCGTTTGCACCTGCGACGTGTTGATGGGCGGATTCTTCGTGCCGCTGGATGGAATCACCAGGTTCATACTGCTTTCAAGCAACGGCGTGGTGATCATGAATATAATGAGCAGCACAAAAGCGAGATCAAGCAGGGGCGTGATATTGATCTCGCTCAACGTGGAGAGATTCTGGCGCTGCGAGTAACGTCTCATCTGCGAAACGCGGATTCCCGCGACCCGTGATCGACATATTTGTGCTCGAACTCGGATGCGAGCTCGGCGGCGAAGTTGTCCATCTCCACGATGATCCCGCGAATGCTGGTGACGAGAAAGTTGTAGCCGAACATCGCGGGAATCGCGACGCAGAGCGCTACAACAGTCGTGATTAACGCTCCTGACACACCGGGCGCCATAGCCACAAGATTCGGCGAGCCAGCCTCGGCGACGCCGGTGAACGCATCCATCACGCCCCAAACGGTGCCGAGCAATCCAAGAAACGGCGAACCGCTGACAGCAGTAGCGAGCAAAATCATCTGCGACTCTAGTGAAAGCGCTGTTTCGCCTACTGCTCGCTCCATTGCCGCGTTTACTGCGCCCATCTGCGCCGGCGAAATTTTGTCTGCGATTCCCAGTCGTGCGCGAAAAGTATCGTCCACTTCTGGAGAGCCAAGGAGATGAAATGTCATTTCCTGGCAGCCGGCTCGATACACGTTGAAAACTGGTGATCCTGGAAAGCGCGCATTCTTCTCGAATAATCGCAGCGGCTGCCGGTCCTGGTGAAAAGCAGCTAGAAAACGGGCGTTCTGTTTTCTAGCAAAGCGGATCACGCGCAGTTTTGTGACCATGATCGACCAGCTGAAAATCGAGACGATCGCCAGAAGAGTGAGAACGAGCTTGCCTGCGATCGTCGCGTGATCGAACGCAAACAGGAGACCGCCGCCGGCAGCTACGATTTCCGGAACGAGCATTCCCGCGTCACCGCGTTAGTAATAGCGCCGTTTTAAAGAAACGCTACTGTCATTTCGACCGAAGCGAAGCGAAGTGGAGAAATCTCTCCTGTTTAAATGATCCAGAGATGTCTCGACTTCGCTCGACATGACAAATTTACAGTGAAATTCCCTTCGGAAACGCCGGATGTCTTTTCGCCGCGACGATAAACGCGGCGCCAATCGCAATCAGGAAAAAGGAAAAGAATTGGCCACGGGTAAAAGCACCGATTAACGCCGCGTCCGGTTCACGGAAATTTTCGATGACGATCCGAAAAATCGCGTAGCAAACAAAAAACAACCCGGTCAGGACGCCATTGGGCTGGCGTGTGCGCGTCCGCACAAACCACAAAATCGTGAACAGCACGATGCCTTCAAAGAAAGCCTCGTATAGCTGGGACGGATGGCGCGGAGAGACAATTGATCGAAGTGCACTCGCCACCTCCGGCTGGTTACGCACAGCGCCGATGATCGCCTCGGGCGTGGTTAGCGAAGGATCGATTCGCTCGCATGCCGCCACTGCGCGCTCGGCTTCTTGCGGATGATCGAGCAATTCTTTTGGGAATTGCATCGCCCACCAAATATTTGTGATTCGGCCGTACAACTCTCCATTGATGAAGTTGGCGCAACGTCCAAAGAATAGACCGATCGGCGCGGTGACAACCAAATTGTCGCCGAGATTCAGCCAGGAGATTTTGTGCCGATGCGCATAATAAAAAGTGAACGCCAGCAAGCCAAACATCCCGCCGTGGCTGGACATGCCGCCTTCCCAGACACGCAAGATCGACAGCGGTTCGCGCAGCATTTCTGGTTTGTAGAAGAAAACGTACCCGAGGCGCCCGCCAATGATGACGCCGAAGAGCGCGCAACCAGTGATGAAATCTCCTACGCGTTGCGGCGGCAGATCGGCGTACCCGCGTTTGGCCAGCGAATGAAACAGCAGGTAGCTCGAGACAAATGCCAGCACATACGCAAGCCCGTACCACCGTGGGCCGACGTTGTCGTAGATCCGGAAAATAACCGGATCAAGATTATGCAGGTAATAGGCGAGCATTGCGCGCGATTGTGCGCGATGTCGCTGCTACCTGCAATTAAAAGGCATGTCATCCCGAAACGAAGTGAGGGACCTCCCAAAAGCTCATGGATTACGCAATCCGCGGTACCATGACGCTCACTTCGATTGTGAGGTGCTTCGCTCCCGCTCAGGATGACAGAGTTGTTTTCGCGCGTGACGTCTTCAACACTTTTCGCAAAAATGGCGCCGTGCGGCTCAATCGATTCTTCGCGACTTGTTCAGGCGTTCCGCAGGCGACGACTTCGCCGCCAGCCTCTCCTGCCTCAGGACCGAGATCGACAATGTAATCGGCCTCCGCGATCACGCTGAGATTGTGTTCGATTACGATCACGGTGTTTCGCTCGTCAACCAACCGGTGCAGCACATTGAGAAGGAGTTCGATGTCGGCCATGTGCAAACCGATCGTCGGTTCCTCCAGCAAATACAGTGTCGATCCCGGCTTTCGCATTTTTCGGATCTGCTCGTCGGCCGCGCGGCTGACCCCGCGTTTCAATTGCGTCACAAGCTTGAGCCGTTGCGCTTCGCCGCCGCTCAACGTCGGGCTCGGTTGTCCCAGCTTGAGATAGCCGAGTCCGGTGTCGACCAGTAGCGACAGCGGACGCGCGATTTTAGGATGCGCAGAGAAAAATTGCGTAGCTTCTTCGATCGTCATCTCCATCACGTCGCCGATCGATTTTTCGTTGTAGAGGACTTCAAGCGTTTGCGGATTATAACGCCGGCCTTCGCAATCCTCACACGGCACATAACTGCTGGGCAAAAAATTCATCTCCAGCTTGATCGACCCCTGCCCTTTGCATGCCTCGCAACGGCCGCCTTCGGCGTTGAATGAGAATCGGCTCGCGGAGTAACCACGCACGCGCGAGACCGGCAGTTGCGCGTACAAATTGCGAATTTCGTCAAACACTTTGATGTAAGTGCCCGGTGTCGAGCGCGACGTTTTCCCGATCGGCGATTGATCGACTTCGTAAACGGCTTCGATTTCCTGCGTGCCGCTGACGAGTTTGAACAGATCACCGTTCCCTGCGCGTTTTCTTTGCTTCAACTGATCGTGCACCGCAGGCCAAATCACCTCGTGCATTAATGTCGATTTGCCGCTGCCGGAAATTCCGGTGATGACTGAGAGCCTGCCGACAGGGAAACGAACGTCGATCTCTTTCAAATTGTTCGCGCGCGCGCCTCTGATTTCGATCCAGTTTTCAACGTGCCGCAAACCTCGGCGCGATCCGCGGGTCGGGTGGCAGAGCGGCGTTTTCAAGCAGCGCGCTGTCTCAGACTTTGGATTTTCCTCTACGTCGCGCAGTGTTCCAGCCGCGACCACATCCCCGCCATGGATTCCCGCGCGCGGCCCGAGATCAATAATGTGATCGGCCCGGCGCACTGTTTCTTCGTCGTGCTCGACCACGACAAGCGAATTTCCCTTGTCGCGCAGTGCGGTGAGCGTTTCCAGCAACCGCTCGTTGTCGCGCGGGTGCAGTCCGATCGTGGGTTCGTCGAGCACGTAGAGGACGCCGCGCAAATTTGAGCCAAGCTGCGCAGCGAGACGGATTCTCTGCGACTCGCCGCCGCTCAACGTCTTCGCCGAACGCCCCAGCGCGAGATAACCGAGCCCAACTGTCTCCATGAAACGCAACCGCTGTTGAATTTCGGGAATCAGACCGGCCGCGATCGTTTGCTGCGTCTCTTTGAACTTTAACCTGTCGACGAGGCGCGCTGCTTTCCTCGCCGAAAGGTTCACAAACTGGTCGATCGCGAAGCCTTGCACGCGTACATGACGCGCCACCGCATTCAAGCGCGACCCATGACAACTTGAACATTCGCGCGCTTCGTCTTCGTCGATCCATTCAGATTCGCGTTCCGCGGCGAGCTCGTTTTCCAAAACAGATTCGCCGTCACGACTTCCACCGGTTTGAAGATCCTGGTCCCAAATTTCTCCGAACCCGCCGCAATCCTCACACAGGCCGTGCGGCGAATTGAATGAGAACAAACGGGGATCGAGTTCCTCAAACGCGCGACCGCAGTTTGGGCAGCTCATCTCCGTGCTCATCACCGTCAGCCGATTCCTTGAATCCAGAAGACGGGCTGTGCCGCGTCCGATCTCCAGCGCGCGGCCAGCGATGCCCCGTGCATTCGCGATCCGCTTCCTGTCAACTACGCCGACCACCACATCGATGGTGTGCTCTTTGAAACGCTCCAGTTTCCGGAAATGCGCGACCGGGACCAACTGCCCATCGACGTAGAGCGTGTCGAATCCCTGGCGTTCCGCCCAGCGCGCCACATCGGTATGAAAACCTTTCCGTGCTTTCACCAGTGGCGCGAGAACCTTCAGCGGCCCGGCATTGGCGGCGGCTTCGATTTGCTTCACGATGGACGCCACGCTCTGTTTTTCGACCGCTAGATCGCAATCAGGACAAAATTGCGTTCCAGTTTTCGCAAAGAGCAGGCGAAGAAAATGGTAAATCTCCGTGACAGTCGCGACCGTCGATTTGCCTCCGCCACGCGTCACGCGTTGCTCGATGGCCACAGTCGGCGGCAACCCACTGACGAGATCGACATCGGGTTTTTCAAGTTGCTCCACGAACTGCCGCGCATAAGGCGACATGCTATCTAGAAAGCGGCGCTGTCCCTCGGCAAACAAAATGTCGAACGCGAGGGTCGATTTGCCCGAGCCGCTCAGACCGGTAATAACTACGAGCTGTTCGCGCGGAATGCTGACGTCGATGTTCTTGAGATTGTGCTCGCGCGCACCGTGGACACGGATGGCACCATTGCGTCCGTGAACTCGAAATCGGGGTGCGTTTTCAGCGGCGCGCACCAATTCAAAGCAGTCATCCTGAGCGTAAGCGAAGGACCTGTCCAACTCGCGCGGTGCTTTGCGAGGTCCCTCGCTCCGAAAGCGTTCGGGGCTCGGGATGACGGGCAATGCTTTTTGAGATTTCGCGAGCACATTTCGCAAGAATCGCCCCGTATGGGAATGCTCCACGCGCACGACTTCTTCCGGCGTTCCAGTCGCCACCACTTCGCCGCCTACGTCGCCGGCTTCCGGGCCGAGATCGACGATCCAGTCAGCGCACTTGATGACCTCCAAGTTGTGCTCAATCACGACAATCGAGTGACCACGATCCACGAGCCGCTGGAGTAGTTGCAGCAGCAGCGCCACGTCATCGAAATGCAGTCCCGTGGTCGGCTCGTCGAAGATAAAAAGATTTCCGTTTGAGCGCTGGGCGTTGGAGGGCGGGCGTTCGGCCTCGTCCGTCTCTTGTAAATGCCCAACCAGCTTCAGCCTTTGCGATTCGCCTCCGGAAAGCGTGTTCAACGGCTGACCGAGTTGCAAATAACCGAGCCCGACTTCCTCGAGGACCTTGAGCCCGCTCGAAATCTGAATACACGGGTCGACCCTCACCTGACGCTTCGCGTCCGCCTCCCATGGGATCGCGACCTGGGAGGAGCGTTGAGAGGACTGAGGTGAGGGTGCCTCGTCCAATTCGCGTTGACGAAGCCGTGGAAAAAACTCAATCGCCTCGCTGACTGTCAACTGGAGAACGTCGTGAATGGATTTGCCACACAGGCGCACCTTCAGCACGTGCGGCTGGAAACGTTTGCCTTCGCACTCCGCGCAGCGGACGAAAAGATCACTGAGAAATTGCATCTCGATCTTTTCGTAACCGGTACCTGAGCAACGTTCGCAACGCCCGTTCCCGGAATTAAACGAAAAAGCGGCGGCGGTAAGTCCTTGCGCCATCGCTTCTGGTTGCGCGGCGAACAACTCCCGCACTCGATCAAACAAACCGAGATAGAGAATTGGAGTTGAACGAGGGGTGCGCGCCAGCGGCGATTGGTCAACCATTACCACATCGCCGATTCTTTCGGCGCCTGTAATGGATGCGCACGCGCCCGGCTCATCTGCCGATTGACCCTTGGCGTGCAAAAGACTCCGATAAAGCACATCGTGAACGAGCGTCGATTTGCCGGAACCGGAGACGCCAGTTATGCAGGTGAACACGCCGAGCGGCAACTCGACGCCAATGTTTTTCAGATTGTGCTGTCGAGCGCCGACGATCTTGATCGAGGAGGTCGGTTTTCGCCGCGATTTTGGAACTGGTATGGATTTCCGACCGCTGAGGTAATCAGCAGTTAGCGAATGCGATTGTAGGGCAAGCGCTCCGCTTGCCATTCCGGCATTCGGCAGGCGGAGCGCCTGCCCTACAAAATCATTGAGTGCTCCGTTCCAAACTAATTCGCCACCGCGGTCACCGCGGCCTGGACCCAGATCAATCAAGTTATCTGCTGCGCGGATGATTTGTTCTTCGTGCTCAACGACCAGCAACGTGTTGCCCCGATCGCGCAAGTTATGCATTACGCGGATCAGTTGGCCGACATCGCGCGGATGTAATCCAATGCTTGGCTCGTCCATGACAAACAGCGTGTTTACGAGCGACGCGCCAAGACACGTCGTCAGGTTCACGCGCTGGACTTCGCCGCCGCTGAGAGTACGCGTCGATCGATCAAGAGCGAGATAACCAACGCCGACCTCGCAGAGATAATTCAGGCGCGCGCAGATTTCCTCGCGCAACATGTGGGCCGTCTTATCGTTAGGAGCAATCTCAACATTGCGAAGAAAATCGCGCGCGTCGGAGATCGAAAGCGCCTGGAAATCGGGAAGCGTTAAGGTAGCGCATGCCTCTGGCTTGCGATTCTGTTCACTCACAACCGGGCCGGTCGCGCTACATTTATAATTGAGCGCGTCGGGCTGGTACCGCCCGCCGTTGCATTTGGGGCAGGTGACGTAGGCGCGATAACGGCTGAGCAGGACGCGCACGTGCATTTTGTACGTCTTGCTCTCCAGCCAGCGAAAAAAGCCGCGGACGCCGTACCACCGATCGTTCTCGTAGTCTTCGTCGGTGTAATCGCCTGTTCGCTTTTCGCCTTCGACAACAAAATCCTGATCGGCTTTTGGCAACTGCTCGAAAGGCACATTGATGTCGATCTCGCGTCGCGCGCAGCTGCGAAGCAAATCCTTTTGCGATTCGCCAAACTCGAGGCCGCGAAAGGCGCGCACCACGCCTTGTTTAATGCTGAGCCGCCGGTCGGGAATGGCCTTGTTCAGGTCGATTGAAATCGTGCGACCGAAGCCACGACACTCCGGACATGCTCCCTGTGGATTGTTAAAACTGAAAAGCCCGGCCGTAGGCCGACGAATGTCCAGATCGCAATACGCACAGTGCCAGCCTGTGGAGAACGGAATGTGATCGGTGATCGGTGATCCGCCTTGGCCAAGGCTACGGCGGACAGGTCGGTGATCAGTTCGACGTTGGGTGTTGGACGTTGAGCGTTGGACGTTTTCAGAGATCGGAATGACGTTGACGTGGCCTTTGCCAAAACGCAGCGCGGTCTCAATCGCTTCAACTAATCGGGCACGATTCTCTTCGGTAATCGCGATGCGATCCTGGATTACCTGAACGCGCACACCGAGTCGTTTGATTTTTGGATCGGCGGCGTCGACCCGCACAACTTGGTTATCGATCCAAACGCGCAGATATCCTTGCTGTTGGAGAAAGTCGAAAAATTTCCGTGGCTCGGTTTTCGGCGGGACGGAGACCCAGAAGGTGACGAGAATGGTCGTCGGCGCTCTTTGTTTGTCATCCCGAGCGGAGCGAAGCGGAGTCGAGGGATCTCTGGATATGCACCCGCTGGATGAAAGATTGAGAGATTCCTCGACTTCGTTTCGCTTCGCTTCACTTCGCTCGGAATGACACGGTAAGAATTGCGCGAAAATCTGCTCGGCGATGGATTGCGCAGTTTCGGGTCGGATCTCGCGGCTGCAACTTGGACAGAATGCGCGAGCGACACGCGGCCAGAGAAGTTTCAAATAATCATTGATCTCGGTCATCGTGCCGACGGTGGACCGGGACGTCTTGACCGGGTTCGATTGTTCGATGGCAATCGCAGGCGGAATCCCGCGGATGTCATCCACGCGCGGCTTGTCCATGCGGTCGAGGAATTGCCGCATATATGGCGAGAACGTCTCGACGTAGCGCCGCTGTCCTTCAGCGTAGATTGTTTCGAACGCCAGACTTGATTTACCGCTGCCACTCGGGCCAGTAACGACCGTCAATTGCCCCAGCGGAAGATCGACATCGATGCCTTTGAGGTTGTTCTGACGTGCGCCGCGAATCTCGACGGAATCATGCCGCGCTCGCGCTGCAAGCTGTCTTGTTTTCCGGATCGCCAAGCCCACTGGAGATTATCCGAGCAGCGCGCGGCGTTCGCAAATCGTGGCAAAACTAACGCCCGTCCTCCCGAACGAAGTGAGGACCTCGCATACGCCGACACGTCACACTACGTAGGTCGTGTGCGCCACGATAGAATGGGGGGTCCCTCGTCGTCATCCGCGACTCGGGATGACAGAGGTTTTTACTCTTTAAAGCGCGTGGCGAGTTCCTCGCGCTGCTCAAGCAATTCCCGGGGCACTACGCCGCCCAAGGAATCGAAAAATGTTTCATGTGCGGCAATTTCGTTTTGCCATTCCTCGTGATCGATACAGAGAAGTTCGGCAACGCATTTATGATCGAGATCCAGTCCTGACAAATCGAGGTCGTGCGGACTGGGCAACCAGCCGACAGGTGATTTGAGCGCACCGCCGCTGCCTTCGCAACGGTCGAGAATCCATTTGAGCACGCGCATGTTTTCGCCAAAGCCAGGCCACAGGAATTTGCCGTCCGGGCCTTTGCGGAACCAGTTCGCACTGAATATGCGCGGTGGATCAGTCAGTCGTTTTCCGATGTCGATCCAGTGCTGAAAATATTTGCCAATGTTGTACCCGCAGAAGGGGAGCATTGCCATCGGATCGCGTCGGATCTGGCCAACTTTTCCGGTCGCGGCCGCCGTTGTTTCCGAAGCCATTGTCGCGCCGAGATACACGCCGTGAGCCCAATCAAACGATTCGTAAACCAGCGGTACGGTGTCGCTGCGGCGTCCGCCGAAGATGATGGCACTGATCGGCACGCCGCCGCCATTTTCCACATCCCGATCGAGCGCCGGGTTGTTGCGCATCGGCGTGGTAAACCGGCTGTTCGGGTGCGCAGCTTTTTCTTTTGAATCCGGGGACCAATCATTCCCGCGCCAGTCAATCGCGTGCGCCGGGGGATCGCCATCTTTCCCCTCCCACCATACGTCACCATCATCAGTCAACGCGACATTCGTATAGATCGTGTCGTGAGCAATCGATCGCATCGCGTTTGGATTTGATTGATGGCTCGTGCCGGGCACAACCCCGAAGTAACCGTTCTCCGGATTGACTGCGTACAGCCGGCCGTCCCGAACTTGCATCCATGCAATGTCGTCGCCCACGGTCGTGACCTTCCAGCCTTTGAAATGTTCGGGGGGAATCAGCATGGCGAAATTGGTTTTGCCACAGGCACTCGGGAATGCCGCGGCCACATAATGTTTTTTTCCTTCCGGCGATTCGACGCCGAGTATGAGCATGTGCTCGGCAAGCCAGCCTTGTTTTCGCGCAAGGTAGGAGCCGATACGCAACGCGAGACATTTTTTGCTAAGCAGAACGTTGCCACCGTAACCGGAACCGACAGAGATGATCGCGTTGTCCTGTGGAAAGTGGCAGATGAATCGGCGCTCAGGATTGATGTCCAGCAGCGAATGCACTCCGCGGTTCCACTCCGCTTGAGGATCATTGCCGAGCCGTTTGACCGCGACTTCGCCCATGCGCGTCATGATCCGCATATTGAGCACGACATATTTTGAATCGGTGATCTCGAAGCCGACTTTCGTCAGCGGCGAATCTGGCGGGCCCATGATGTAAGGGATGACAAAGAGCGTGCGTCCCCGCATCGCCCCCTTCAAAAGGGCGCGGAGTCTCGTGTACGTCTCTGCCGGCTCAGACCAGTTGTTCGTCGGCCCGGCTTCTTCTTTTGTCGGGGTGCACACGAACGTGAATTGCTCGACGCGCGCAACGTCGTTTGGATTAGAACGATGCAAATACGAACGTGGGACTTTCTTCTGGTTCAATTCGAACAGGACGTTTTGCTTCAGCGATTCAGCGACCAAAAATTCGTTTTCCCGATCGGACCCGTCACACCAGAAAATATTTTCCGGCTCGGTGAGAGTCGCGATTTCGTGCACCCAATCGAGCACGGCCTGATTTGCCGGCGACCCGTCACCGATGCCGTCTGGCGGAAATATGGCGGGCGCGGGATTTTTCATGAAACGAGGATGTCCATTGTAACCACGAATCCGCCTTCGCCAAGGCTACGGAACGACAAGCGGAACGAATAAATACAAATGCGCGTTCTCGCGCAGAAATGCTGCCTTTATTCGTGATTCGATTCGCCGTTTGACTTGCGCAAGCACACTGCGCGGCATTAATTGAAAGCATGTTCGGGGTCACGACGTCCGATGATTATCGGCCGGTTGCGTGGATGGGGCGCTATCCACTCGATGTGACCACGATGCTGGTAGGTTTGCATGTCGCTGCCGCTGTTTTCGCGGCAATTCTCGTGGCCATTGGACAGGGAGCGATTTTGGTGTGGCTGCAGTTCGACAGCGCGGCAGTCTGGTACGGCGCGCAGGTTTGGCGTCTTTTCAGCTACGCCTTCGTTCACGCGCCATCGGGCCTGCTGTGGTTCGCGATCGAGATGTATTTGCTCTTCGTATTCGGGCGGGAAGTCGAACGCTTTATTGGGCGACGCTCTTACATCGGGCTGTATCTCGTGTTGCTGGTTACGCCTACCGTGCTGCTAACTGTCTGGGGACTGTCGCAACGGTCCGTCCTGGCCGGGTCACAGGCATTGCATTTCGGAATTTTTATTGCGTTTGCGACTGTTTATCCACGTGCGGAGATCTTTCTGCGGATCATGGCGAAGTGGATCGCGTTGATTCTTGCGGCCGTTTACACGTTTCAACTTCTTGCCTACCACGCGTGGAGCGATCTGGTGGTCGTCTGGGCGAGCATCGGTGCGGCATTCCTTTTTATCGAATGGACTGGCGCCGGGCCGGAGCTTGCATGGTGGAGTGCCTTGAAAGAGCGGTTCGCCCCGAGACCGAAATATCGGGTTGTCCCAAAAATGCGACCGACGCGTACGGCGGATCCTGAAGACGTTTATGGGTCTATCGATCCGATTCTTGATAAGATTTCAAAATTCGGGATCGGAAGCCTAACCGCGAGCGAGCGCCGGCAACTTGATCGAGAGCGCGAGAGACTACTCAAGAAATCGGAGTAATCTGCAGCCCATCGCCTGTGGGCGACGTGATGTGGTGTGTCGACGATGGATTTGCGCTTCGCACCCGCATTCGTTGGTACTCCGGCGCGCCGGGCGACGAGGCGCCTACAGCTCATTGAGCCGTGACTCTATGACTTCGCACAACACATGGAGCAGAAGCTGGTGAGCTTCCTGAACTCGCGCGGTGGAATGACTTTTGACCAGAAGCTCGACATCGGCGATTCCAACCGTTGACGCGCCGTCCCGACCAAGAAAAGCGATCGTTTTCAGTTTGCGTGCTTTCGCTTCTTCCAACGCCCGCTTTACATTCGACGACTTACCTGAAGTCGTTAACGCAATAAGCACGTCGCCTGGTGCGCCGAACGCCATCACCTGACGCGCGAAGACTTCATCAAACCCGTAATCGTTCGCGGCGGCGGTGATAATTCCTCCGTCGCTTGCCAGGCAAATCGCCGGTTGCGCGGCACGATTCCTGGTGAAACGGACCACCAGTTCGGTGGCAAAGTGTGATGCATCGGCCGCGCTGCCACCGTTGCCGCAAACAAGCAGTTTGTTTCCCGCACGTAAACATTGATCGATCACATCGGCAGCTTGCGCCATCTGCGGTTCAAGAATCGAAAGTGTGCGAAGAGTCTCCGTTGCCGCTGCAATCGCATGGCGAAATTGAGGAAGCTTAGACATTCGTGTGAAGCGCGATTGGGGACGGCTGGCTGTTGATACAACTTTTCACCGGTTGACGCAAAATGAATGATGCCGGCCTGGCAGGCATCGAGTCAAAATCGCGGCTGGATTGATCTTGTCTCGCATTTCTCAATCCGATAAAATCGGCCAAACAAAATGCTAAGTACCCTCGACACCGTGATCGCTTTCGCGGTGATCATGACCGTTCTCAGCGTGCTTATCACGATTGTCGTGCAGATGGTTTCCACTGCGCTGTCGTTACGCGGCAAGAACCTGGCCAATGCACTCGCCCTGACGTTTCAAACGATCGACCCAAAAATCGGCAAGCATGCACATTCTTTGGCCGCGCAAATTTTAAGGGATCCGATTTTCAGCGATTCAATCTTCCGGCCTAAAAATCGTCCCGAAGTTGTTCCCAATGCGAAAACGCAAAAGATAATTAATGCCGAGAAAAACCTCAAAAACGCCCAGCAAGAGCTGAGGGGCGATCCGCAGAACGCAGCCAAGCAATCCGCCGTCGACACAGCAAAGTCACAAGTCGAGTCAGCGACAGCTGAGGTCCAGTCCGGAGTCACGGATGCCGAAGACAAGCTCAAGAGGGCCAGGGAAGAGTTGGCGGCCGATCCGCAAAGCCCTGCAAAAAAAAGCTCCGTGGAAAATGCGGAGGCGAAAGTTGCCCAAGCGAAAGCCGACATCCAAATCGGAGACGTCACGCCCAATCGGATGAAGGAGTGGCGCGTTTTCTCCAAATTACGTGACGCAACCGCCCTTGGAAGCGCAATTCGTCCGGGTGAAATCTACCGCATTATCCACGAGTTCGCAGAACTGACTCCGACCGAAGCAGCGCTCCGCGATATGCCGCCGGCGTTAATCAAAAAATCTGTCGACCTACTGGCCTGTCTCCGAAATCCCGACCAACCCGCGCAAGAATCGAAAGATAAACTTAAACTGATCAAAGAAGTGGCAGACACCTTCACGAACGACCAACAGCAAAAGGCGGTGCTCGATTCGTTAGCCAACTTTGGCGCGACAGTGGAGCGGGCGACAACCGAAGCCTACGATCGATTTCAGCGCTGGTTCGGCAGCGCCCAGGATCGGGCCGAGCAATGGTTCCAAACTCATGTTCGTGTTGTAACGATCGCTTGCTCGATTTGTGCAGCGTTTGTTCTTCAGTTGGATACGGCCGAAATTTATCAGCAGCTGCGCGATCAGCCCAAGCTCGTAGAAGCGTTAGTCAAATCTGCGCCTACGGTTTTGCAGCAGGGTGCACCAGTAACCGACGCGACAGATACGCCCGCTTACGAGACTTATCTCCTCTGGCTGAAGAAAAATCCACAATATCCCATCGAAAAACTCCCGGCAGACGGTTCAGCCCAGAGCTATCGCCAGGCGATCGCCGCGCGATTGCAGGAAGCAGGGACAAAGGATAGCGCTTCGCTGTTGGCGGATTATGACGCGCTAACAAATGAAGGCACTCAGGAACTTTTGAAAAAAAGGAAAGAAACCGTTGACGTCTTGCGCCAAACGTTGGACGAGGCGGGCTTTGATATTGTGCCTCACCACTTCTTCGGCCGATGGGATAAAGATCCGACACCAACCTGGGCGCGCGCCCTCTCTCTGCCGCAGCCAATCGCAGTGTACCTGGCACATTTTGTCGGCATACTTGCGACGGCAGGTCTTCTGGCATTGGGCGCTCCGTTTTGGTTTAACCTGCTCAAGAACCTGACGAGTCTGCGGCCGGCACTGGCAACGCTAATTGAGAAACGGCCGACTAGCGCCCCCGCATTACCCGCGGCGCCGCCAACTCCTCCTTCACCCAGCTAACACCGCTAATTACACAGAAGTTTGAAGCGTCGCTACACGCTTTAGGATGGTGCGCGGTAGAGGGTTCGAACCTCTGACCCCTACCGTGTCAAGGTAGTGCTCTACCACTGAGCTAACCGCGCATCGATGGAAGTGATAAGTGATCGGTGATCAGTGATCAGTCAAGATTAGCCCTTTGGAGTGCGCGGACATGTCCGCGCTTTTGAAAGCGGTCCGGCAGCTGCGGATCGCCGCACTCCCTAACGCCTCGGCGTGTTTATCGGCTACTTCATTGCTGGACAATTGGATACCGCAAGGCGACTGTTCGACTCCTTGTGAGTAAACTGTTTTTCCAACGCTTCTTAAAGCGGCCGTTTCAGATTGCCTCGATTGTTCCCAGCTCAAAAGCCCTGGTAGAACGCGTCGCAAGCAAGATGGATTTCAGCAAGGCACGGGTGATCGCGGAATACGGACCGGGAGAAGGCGTGCATTCGCGTGAAATCGCGCGACGCATGACTCCAGACTCGCATCTGCTCCTGTTTGAACTGGACGCGGCGTTGGCACGAGATCTGAAGCGGCAATTTGAGGACGATCCACGCGTACATGTCATACACGGGGATGCTGCCACCTTGCCACTTGAGCTGAACCGCCGCGGCTTCGGCGCATGCGATTACATCCTGTCCGGCATTCCATTTAGTATTCTGCAGATTGAAAAGAAGCGTGCATTGCTTCAGAAAACCTATGATGCTCTCGCGCCCGACGGCGGTTTCATCATTTACCAGGTCACAAATGAATTGAAGCAGCACGCCAGGCTGTTCCAGCACGCTGAATCGGAATATTTCCTGCAAAATATTCCGCCGATGTTCATCACCGTTTTTCGCAAAACGCCTCCACGCCATAGCCGCGCTCGACGCAGTCCCGAGCGGCAACGCGCCTCGCGGCTCGTAGGCGCCGGGGCGGACGGATCTGCATGACCGTAAAGCCGACGCGGATCGAAAAAGATTCGATGGGCGAGATGACGGTGCCCGCCCACGCGCTGCATGGCGCCTCTACGCACCGTGCGCTGCTCAATTTTCCCGTGAGCGGTTACCGGTTTCCGCGCCCGTTCATTCGCGCCCTTGGCCTGATCAAATGGGCGGCGGCGCAGGCGAATCACGATCTTGGGTTGCTCGATGCGGAACGCTCGGCGTTAATCGTCCAGGCAGCCGAAGAAGTTGCCGATGGAAAGCTCGATGAACATTTTCCGCTCGACATTTTTCAAACCGGCTCCGGCACGAGCACGAACACAAACGCCAACGAAGTAATCGCCAACCGCTGCGCTCAGCTTGAGGGCAAGGCCATCGGATCACACGAGCCCGTCCATCCGAACGATCACGTCAACATGGGACAGTCTAGTAATGACGTCATTCCCTCGGCGATCCATATCGCCGCGGCAGAACAGTTGAAGAAGCATTTGATCCCTGCGTTGACCAAATTGCAGAACGCCTTGGAATCAAAGGCGAAAGAATTCTGGCACATCATAAAGATCGGCCGGACACATTTGATGGACGCAACCCCGATTCGACTGGGGCAGCAATTTTCCGGTTACGCGCAGCAGGTTGCTTACGCGAAGGAACGCGCTCAGAAAGCGATTGAAGTCTTGCGAGAGATTGCCCTTGGCGGCACAGCAGTGGGCACCGGTCTGAATCGCCACACCGATTTTCCGAAAAAAGTCCTGCGTCATATTGAGCAGCGAACGGGGATCGCATTTTATGAAGCGAAGAACCATTTCGAGGCACAGGGCGGAAAGGACGCAGTTGTCGAAGCCAGTGGTTATTTAAAGACGATCGCTGCGAGTCTGTTCAAAATCGCAAACGACATCCGCTGGCTTGCCAGTGGTCCGCGCTGCGGCATTGGCGAAATTCAGCTTCCCGCCACGCAGCCAGGCAGCTCAATCATGCCGGGCAAAGTGAATCCCGTGATGTCGGAATCGATGATGATGGTGTGCGCACAGGTGATCGGACATGACGCGACCATCACGTGGGCCGGCGCAAATGGAAATTTCGAGCTCAATGTAATGATGCCCGTCATGGCGTATGACATTCTCGAATCAATCCGGCTTCTCTCGAATGTGGTCGACATTTTTTGCGACAAGGCCGTGCGCGGCATTGTCGCGAACGAGGAGCGCTGCCGCGAACTGGTCGAGCTCTCGATGGCAATGGTGACCAGTCTGTCGCCGAGAATTGGTTACGATCGCGCCGCTGAAATTGCGAAAGAGAGCGCCAAAACGGGACGAACTGTCCGCGAAATTGCCCGCGACAAAAAAGTTCTGCCGGAAGAAGAACTCGAGCGCGCGCTGGACCCGATCAAAATGACGGAGCCGGGCGGAACGGGCGAGAGCTGATTTGAGCCTAATGGAGTAGTGGAGTGTTGGGCATCCGGGGGCTTCATCGAAATGGATAGGAATGACGAGGCACCAATGAGGAAACAAGCAGAGTTCGGGCTTTGTTATTCGTCATTGATTCGGATTTCGACATTCGGATTTCGTCATTAGGCTGCTCTATGGTTGCGAAGCTCGAAGGGGCGCAGTTTTCAGGCGGAGCCAACATTGCGATCAAATGCCCGAGTCACACGTACGAGCAGACGGTTGCGTTTTACCGGGACACGCTGGGACTGACTTTGATCGAGGAGGAAAAGGACGGCTGTATTTTCCAATTCGGTCCGAATCGGCTTTGGATCGACAGTGTGCCCAACCTGAGTCATCCGGACATCTGGCTCGAATTGGAGACGAACGACACAGAAGCAGCCGCGTCATTTCTAAAAGTGCACGGCATTGCACGGCGTGACGAGGTTGAACAACTGACTGAAGACTTCAACGGCTTCTTCGTCTCTGCCCCCAACGGCGTAATTCATCTCGTCGTCGGACCTGAGGAAGGATGACCGACCATTCTCCTTGTCATTCTGAGCGAAGCGAAGAATCTCTGATCGTTACTGGTCCTGAGGTATAAGCGCATCTCCGCGCCAACGGCCGACGAAAGTGCTCCATCCGTAGAAACCAAGAGGCTCCACCAAGCCTGCGCCGACCAAAGCATCTACGTCGGCGCGGCTCGGCGTAATCTTTTCGTTTGAATCAGCGCCGTAAATGTCATCGATGACCATCCAACATCCGTCGGCAAATCTCTGCCGGTAGCAATCGATGTCTCTGCGTTTCGCTGCGTCGGCGTCGAGGATCAGCAGGCCAACTTGATCCCGTCCGAGGGCTTGATCGACAGCAGTGGTAGTTTCCGGCTTGAACGAATGCCCTTTAATCAACATGACCGAGTTCGCCACATGTTCTCTGGCGAGGTTTCGTTCCAAATCTCGCAAGATGTTGCGCGTGCCGAGGCGCTTGTGTTTGACGCTCCCGCCCGGTTCGATCGCAATCAGTTTTTTCTTCTGACCTGAATCGCGCACGCCGAACGCCGCCGCAATGGTCGCGCCGCCAACGAATGCTCCAATCTCAACGATGTGTCCCGCGCAAATCTTTGCGAAATGATAGATCAGAATCAGCACATCCAGATGCAACATTGAATATTTGTCGCGAATTTTCAGCAACTCCGAGTGAATCGGCTCGTGCCGATATTGCATCAGCGTATGCATAAGGCGCATCGGATCGCTGTAGCCATGCGCCTGTTCGCCACGCTGGACCTCTGCCACTCCGCGCGGAGCAGCGACGTCCAGTTCTCTATGCGCCTCGGCGTTCACGGCTTCCGTTTTTTGGCGGGGGTACGCGTCGCGGCAGGCGACCTCGCGGGCGCGGGCGACGGAGTCGCGTGCGGAGTCCCCGCGGGACTGGAAACAGGAAATGCAAAAGTCGCCGATGGTGCAGCCGAGGGTGCCGACGAAGGAGATGAAGTTGCGGCAGGCGACAAAGTAGGGCTCGCGGTCGGGCTGGGAGTTGGCGAAGGGATAATATTTTCCCAGTGATGCAATGGCACGCTCGCGCCGCCGATCTCTTTGATCAACGCTTCGCACTGGGCCTGAAGCTTGTCGAAATCCGGCGGGCCAATCGTCTTGTCTGCAGTACCAGGGAAAATCAGGTACGTGACCTTGAGATCGCTCACTGGGCGATTGTACGGCGTCGATAGCCCGTTGATTTCTTTCGCGATGCGTAGCGATGCTTCTCCGACTTTGTCGTTCGGCCCTACATCGCCCACCATGGCCGGATAAATCGCGTCTCCAGAGACCACGACCGCAAGATCGCCGACCTTAACAGGGTCGCGCGCGTGCGTAAATGAACCGGGAACAACGATAAAAGGATCAGTGGCGCCGATGAGAAAGCTGAACTTGTTCAGTGTACCGACTTCGGCCCGGAGCTGCGAAATCGTGTTACGCAAATCGCGTTTGCGATTCGGAGGAGTGGTGCCGAGCGAATATTCGTTTTCGGCGCGTTTCAACGCCTCCTCAGTTGCCGCGAGATACGGATTTGGCGCTGATGTCTTCTTGGGCCAGCGGTAACTCGTGGCTGGTTTGAAATTTGCCGGAGCTCCGGTGCCGGCCGGCATTCGATCGCCATCGGAGCCGTCGGCATCGACATCCATTTCCGCCTGGAGAAGGAGAGCTTTGCGGTGTGTTTGCGGGTATTGAAGCTGCAGGACAGTTTGGCAATCGAAGAAATTGTGTCGCGACAGAAGCGTATCGAGCCGAGAGAGATTTTCGCGCAACATTCTGACTTTTGTGTCGTAAAGCTGCGCATAAAGCGGCGAAATCGGATCGCCTTGGAACATTGAGGCCAAACCGGGCAGCAGCGTCGGCAAATTGGGGCTGACTTTCGCCAGATCCTCGATCGTCTTGTTCGGCGAAGGCATCCGCGCCTGCAGCCTTAGATCCAGCACGTAGCTATCCGGTTGCGCGCGTTCTATGCTGGCATCGGCGCCGGGAATAGTTTCCACGGTCGAACGAAGCGTGATCCCGTTGAACAATTTGGCGGTGTCGAGTTTTCCAGTGATCACCGGTGGCCGCGTGGCAGTCGGTTGGGGGGTTGGCGTCGACGGCAATTCTGCGGGAGCTGTGCGCTGAAGTCGCTCCAGCGAGATCCAGCGATAAACAATCGCAGCGAAAAGCGCGGCGAATAAAACGAACACAAGCCGCCGCCACGTCCGAAGGCGAATTCTTCCCACGCGATTACTTTTTCACCCAGGCGACAATGGCCGCAATGATTCCGATCGCACTCAGGATCGCCATCATGCCCGCAGGCATCACTCTTCCGGTACGCACAAATTTAGGGACAAATTGCGCTGCTAACAAAAGCGACACGACAAGCGCTGTGGCCAACCCGATGGCGTGATGTTCAGGCAACAAAAACGCAGCGACGAGCAATAACACGCCCGCGATGCAGCCCGCAATGATCGACGCTACACTGCCTGCCTTTACGTACCCGACGATGCCGCCTGCGATCGTCAAAATGCCGAAGATGATAAAATAGATTTTCGCTGCTTCCATGGATTGCGGCAGGCCATTGGTAAGCCAACAGATTCGCGCTGTCCAGCGGCGCTGTAGCCGGGATTGTCGATCCCGCCCATTGATGCTCGCCTGCCGTTGGGCAACCGGGATCACCGATTCCGGCTACAGCTCTTGCTGGTTTGCGTCATTGTAGAATTCAATCTGCCGGCCGCCGAGGCGACGTATAACGCGCCAGCCGCGATTCCTTGCAAAATCTCGAAGCTCCGCCTCTGACATTTGTCGCACAACCCGCAGCTCTGCCGGCTGCGTAACCACATATTCCGAACTACGTGACAGTCTCTCCGCGATTTTCGCGGCGAGACCTGCGAGATCTGCATGCATGCTGTTGGCGAGCTACCGGTTACCTGGGCGAGGTGATTTCGCAGAATCTTTCTTCGCCGGCAGAGGCGGCGGACGTTTTGCCGTTCGGTTCAACCTTGATCCCAGAGCGCGATGCGCTTTGCGGGTCGGCGAAGGTCCGCGTGCGTTGGGTTTTTCCATTGTGCTCCTTAAAATTTCCTCCTCCTCCGCTTCCTCTTGGTCTTACTCGCTCGATTGCAATGACATCGTTTCTGATGCGCATCAAGTCAGCCGTCTGGAAGCCTGCCTGCCGAGTTAGGCAAGATGCCCGACTTCCCATTGCTGGCGCGGACGCATCGGTCAGCTAAATTCTCCAAATGTTTTCCGAAACAGTCGAGCTGCGCGGGCATATCATCGATTCGCTCATTCTCCCGAAAGTGCTGGACCAGATTTTGACCTACGGCGCAAAATTCAAAATTATTGAAGTCAATATTGGCCAAAAGCGGACGGACCAAAGCTTTGCGCGCATTGAGGTGTCGACTGAAACGGGCGAGGCGCTGGACGACCTGATCCTGCGCCTTCGTCAACAGGGAGCCGAAACCGTGGAGCGAGCGAACGCGGAGGTCGCCAGCGCTCCTGCTGATGGAGTGTTTCCGCCGGATTTTTACGTCACGACCAACCAGCAAACGTTCGTCTGCGTCGACGGCAAGGAAATCGAAGTCAAGCCTGCAATGATTAACAGTGCCATTGCGCTCGATCGAAAAAAAGGCAGTGCACGCGCCGTGAAATTTTTCGATGTCAGCAAGGGCGATGAGATTGTGGTTGGACACCAGGGAATCCGTGTTGTTCCGCTGCAGCGTGCGACCGCGTACACCGATATCTTTCAATTCATTAACACCACAGTGGGTCCGGAAGAGCCGAAGTCGGCCATTATTCGCGAAATTGCCGATGAGTTGCGGCGCGCTAACAAGGCGAAAGGCAAGATCTCGATTGTTGCCGGTCCGGCACTCGTCCGGACCGGTGCTGGCTGGCATTTGGTTCGGCTGATTGAAGCCGGATACGTCAATCGTCTTTTCGCCGGCAATTCATTTGCGGCTTACGATGTTGAGCGCGCCTTGTTCGGCACCGCATTAGGAGTTAACCCGGAGCTTGCCTTCGCGCGAGCAGGCCACGAAAACCATCTGCGGGCGATTAACACGATCCGCGCTGCGGGGGGCTTGGCGGCAGCCGTGGAGAAGAAGATTCTGAACAGTGGCATCCTGCACGCGTGCGTGCGCCACGAAGTCGACATCGTGCTTACTGGTGGAATTCGCGACGAGGGACCAATTCCCGGCGTAACAACTGACGTGATCGAAGCTCAAAAGATCATGCGGACAAAACTGGCTGACGTGACGCATGTGATGTTGCTCGCGACAGTCGAACATTCGCTCGCGCTGGCCAGCATGTTGGCGCCAAATGTGAAGACCGTTTGCGTCGATATTGATCCTACGGCGGTAGACAGGGCCATCGAACATCAGCCGCTGCAATCGATCGGGCTGGCCACAGACGTCGAACCATTCCTTCGGGAACTCGCCGATTGTCTGAGTGATTCGCGTGGTCGCGACTAATTCTGAACCATGCGCGAACTGCTCCTTTGTCCGCCGGATTACTATGGGATCGAATACGAGATCAATCCCTGGATGAGTATCGCGCGCGCTGCCGACGCCGCGGTTGTTCAAACGCAATGGAAACAATTGCACGCGACGCTTTCAAAATTGCATACCGGAGTTCATCTGATTGCGCCGCAGCGCGGACTTCCCGACATGGTCTTCACCGCGAACGCCGGGCTTACCGTTGGGCGTAAATTCATCCCCAGCAATTTCCGTCACAAAGAACGCGCCGGTGAGCAGCCGTTCTTTGCGAAATGGATGGAACAACATGGCTACGAAGTACAGTGGCTGCCCGAGAATCTCTATTTCGAGGGTGAAGGCGACGCGCTCTTTGGCGGCGACGTGCTCTTTTGCGGCTACAAATTCCGTTCTGACATTCAATCGCATCGCGCGATTGCCGACATGCTCGGCTGTCTCGCAATTTCGGTGGAGCTGATCGACCCACGCTTTTACCATCTCGATACCTGCTTCTGCCCGTTACCCGACGGCGGCGCATTCTGGTTTCCTGACGCTTTCGATGAGTACGGCCAGCTCGCAATCCGGGAGCACGTCACTGACTTGATCGATGTCGCACCGGAAGAAGCGGTGCACTTTTCGTGTAATGCCGTTGTTATCGAACGCGACATCGTTCTGCCTGAAGGCGCGCCGGAGCTGGTGACAACGCTGCAACAGCGCGGCTACCGCTGTCACGCGTTACCCATGAGCGAATTCATCAAAGCCGGCGGCGCCTGCAAATGCCTCACCATGTTTATGCCGCAACGAGAAAGCGCGCCCTAACCAAGCGCTGTCATCCCGAGCGAAGCGAGGGACCTCTCACAGGCTTTGGATCACACGAGTACCACCGCGTGCTTGAGCTTCGGTGTGAGGTTCCTCACTTCGTTTGGAATGACAAAACAACGCGGTGGTACACTTCCGCACCACTACCTCGCCTTCTGGCGCTTCGCTCCCAAAGCCCTCTCAATTTGTCCGAGCGGCAAGCAATTAATGACGTCCTCTTTGGTAAGCCAGCCTTTGCGCGCGATGCCGATTCCGAACCACAGATCCTGAAGGCGCTCGGTGCGATGCGCGTCGGGATTGATCACACACATCACGCCTTTTTGTTTCGCTAACGGCCAGTATCGCCAGTCGAGATCCAACCGCTTCGGTGCGGCATTGAGCTCGACCCATGTGCCAGCGCGCGCCGCCGCATCGAGCACGGCCGGAATGTCGATTTGATATGGTTCGCGTTTCAGCAACAGCCGCCCGGTCGGATGGGCTACCATCGTGACGAATGGGTTCTCGATTGCGCGGATCACGCGCTGCGTCATTTCCGTTTCGCTCAAGCTAAAGACGGAATGAATCGACACGATCACATAATCGAGCTGCGACAGCACTTCATCCGGCAGGTCGAGTGATCCATCGCGCAAGATATCGCATTCGACTCCGGCAAACACACGAAACCCGTCCAGCTTTTCGTTCAGCTTTCGAATCGCGGCGATCTGCACGCGGAGCTTGGGTTCATCGAGTCCATGGGCCTGAATCGAACTGCGGCTATGATCGGCGATCCCAAGGTACTCCAGGCCGAGCGCCTGCGCAGCTTCGGCCATTTCTTCAATGGAGTTGTGTCCGTCACTTGCAGTGGTGTGACAATGAAACGTCCCGCGCAAATTCTCCTTCTCGATCAGTTTGGGGAGAGAATGTTTCTCGGCGGCCTCGAATTCGCCCCAATTTTCGCGTAGCTCCGGCGGGATGAAATCGAGGTCGACTGCACGATAAAGATCAGATTCGTCGCGTACTTCTGGGATGTACTTCACCGCCTTTGGCTTTTTAGCTTTCGGGTCGACCGGAACTGGCGCTAGCCGATATTCGTTCAAGGTCCAGCCTCGCTGCAGCGCGCGACTCCGCAGCTCGATGTTATGCTCCTTGTTCCCCGTAAAATAAGCGAGGGCGAAGGGGTATTCCGCCGTGCTCACCACTCGTAGATCGCACTGCACTCCGGAACAAAGACGCACACTCGATTTTGTCGGCCCGCGCGCAATGATCGATTCAACAAGCGGATTGGAAACGAAAAACGCCATGATCGCTTCTGGGTTTTTTGTTGCCACAAGGAAATCCAAGTCGTGCACAATTTCCTTTCGGCGCCGATAGCTTCCGGCGATATCGACTTGTAAAGCGTCCGTGTGCGCCGCCAGGTCGGAGCGCAACACTTCAGCTTCAACCGCGACCTGGCCGAATTGAAACAAGCCTGTGTGGTCGGCCCGTTTCGCGATGGAGTCGCAAAGCTTTTGTTGCGTCGTCTGCCCGAACCCCGGCAAGTCAGCAACGCGACCTTCTTCACATGCTTTCTGCAACTGCTCGACCGAGCTGATCCCGAGTTTGTCGTGAAGAGCTTTGATCTTTTTCGCGCCAAGCCCCGGCAACGAGAACAATTCCAGAATTCCCGGAGGAAACTCCGTGGTGAGATCTTGCAGATATTTCAGCGAACCAGTGGCAGCCAGCTCCTTAATTTTCAGCGCAATGCTTTTCCCGATTCCGGGAATCTTCGCGACCGCTTCTTCGTCCTCAAAGTTTTCAACGTTTCCGCCGAACGTTTCAATTGCTCGTGCTGCATTAGTGTACGCCCGGACCTTGAACGGATTCTCGTCCTTCAGTTCAAGCAGCGTCGCGACTTTTTCCAGGACAGTGGCGATTTCCTCCTTGGTCATTACCAAAGACGATTAACGCGAATTCAGGCGGCGTCGACGAGGAAGCGCCCGCCGAGTGCAGTGTGACGTGGCAGGTTAGGGCGCGACGAGAGTCCAACCACTGGGGAGAGTCGGACCGCTTGCGCTGCCAATGAATTGATAATTATTCAGGTACCAAAGCGCCGTCTGGCGTGTACCCGAGTTGTATAGCACGTAGTCCGGCCGGCCATTACGATCGAAATCGGACAGTCCCATCACCGCGTAGCCCGCTGTGACCGTCGGTCCGGCGTGGCTTCCGATGTGGCTGACTCCGGACATATACCAGATGACGGTGCCGCGCGTTCCCGCGTTAAACAGCAAATAATCGGGATGATTGTCCCCACTAAAATCGGCAACACCAGCCAGAGTCCATCCCCCAGGCAGAGCCGGGCCGGCTGCAGAGCCGATATGCGCGTTGTTGCGCATATACCACACCACTGTTCCGCCTGTGTTCACATTGAACAGAACGTAATCGGGATAGCCGTCCAGGTTAATGTCTGCCAGGGCCGAAACACTCCACCCGCCCGGTAGCGTCGGCCCGGTTGTGCTGCTTACATGAACGTTGTTGTTCATGTACCAAATCACCGTTGCGCGGCTTACT
>DATBDI010000195.1:0-2173 GCA_036270025.1 Candidatus Udaeobacter sp.
AGCACCAGAGCATCCATGCCCTTGCTGCGGCAGCAACATGCGCATCATCGAGACCTTCTTGCGCGGGCAACAGCCGAAACACAAACCCACGCCAATTCCGCCAAAGATCAGGATCGACACCTCATGATCACGGAACTGATGCTCGACACCTGCAACTACGCTCAATGTCTGTGTTGGCTTCCAGTCGACAACGTTATCCCTTGCGTCGTCACGTCAATGTGGCCGTTCGGCAAAACTCAAAAGCGCAAGATTGCCTTGCAAAGACGATCCGTGACCCGTTCACAATTCAATTCACGCACAGGCCGCGTGGCAAAATTGCCCACGTTGCCGCCACGTTCCACCACATCGACGCCTGAGCCCGCGGCGAAATCCCCATAGTTGCGGCACCGCCGCCGTTCCCAACCCGCGATTTCGTGCCTTGGCGCTTTTCGGCCGCCGGCCCTCGGAATGCGTGGAGAGAGCGTCATTCCGGCGGCCGAAAACCTGCACAATAAGAGACATGGCAGACACTCCTAGCCCGGAAAATTCATCAGGGTGAAAATTTTGCGGCGACTGTAGCGTGAAGACGGCGATTCACGTAGCAAATCGGTGTTCCGACGAATTGCGATGTGCATCTACCTACCGCCACAGCCGCCATGACCGACGACACGCTGCTTCCCTTTGACCTTCCATCCGTCTGCCGCAAGAAAATCACAGTTGATTTTAACGGCGGTACCCAATCCTCCAACGGTGGCTTGCTTCTGCTGCGGGAAAAGGAGCGCACGCTCGGTGTGTGCTGGCGGCTTGCGAACACCATGACGGATCGGCGCGATCCGAATCGCATCCGACACGAGATGTTCGAAATGGTGATGGCGCGGGTATCTGCGATTGCCTGCGGCTACGAGGATGCTAACGACCTCGATCGGTTGCGTCATGATCCCTTGATGAAGCTTGCTGTTGGGCGCTGTCCAGAGAGCGGCGGAGCGCTGGCCTCCCAATCGACCATCTGCCGCCTTGAGAATGCACCGCGCAAAACCGAGGCGGCGCGGCTGTGTGCAGCTCTCATTGACCAGTTCGGCACCACCGTGAGACCGGGCAAGATTGAGATCCTCGACATCGATGACACCTTCTGCGCGGCGCATGGTGGCCAGCAGCTTGCGTTCTGGAACGCCCATCACGATGAGCGCGGCTTTGCGCCGATGCACATCTATCATGTTGCGAGCGGCACCCCGGTTGTCGCCATCCTTCGTCCGGCGCGCACGGCCAAGGGCACGGAGGTCAGGTGTGTCATCAAGCACGTGACCAAACGCCTGCGCAAACACTGGCCGAACACCCGCATCGTGTGGCGGGGCGACGGCCATTACGGTCGCGTCGAGGAGATGGAACGGGCGGAGAGCGACGGCACCGACTATATTTTTGGCCTCGCCGGCAATGCCGTACTCGATGCCTTGATGGCCGAGACCGCCGACAATCTGCGCTTCCATCATGCCAAGAGCAATCAGGCCAAGCTGCGCACCTATGCGAGCTTCTTCTATCAGGCCGGCAGTTGGGATCGTCCGCGCAAGGTAGTGGCGCGACTGGAGTGTTCGTTGCAGCCGGACGGCCAAGAGGGCACCGCGACCGGCATGCGCCAGGAGGTTGACATCCGTTATGTCGTCACCTCGCTCAAAGGCACCGCGCAACATCTTTACGAGGACGTCTATTGCCAGCGCGGGCAAATGGAGAACCTGATCAAATTGCACAAGGCGCAGCTCTTCTCGGACCGCATGTCGTGCCATAACGCGACCGCCAATCAGGTACGGCTCGTCCTCCACACCGCGGCGTTCTGGCTTATGCATAGCGTGCGCGCCGCCATCCCCCAGACCAGCTCGCTGGCCAAGGCTGAGTTCGCAACGATACGTGAGCGCCTGATCAAGATCGGAGCGCGCGTGATCGAACACGCTGCGCGCATTCGCATACATCTGCCCTCGAGTTGTCCTGACCGGTCACTGTTCCGAACCGTTGCGCTCTCTTTCATGCCGTGCGGCCCATGAGCAGAAGGGCCGGGGGCCCGACCAACCGCCGACCAAGGCACATCAATTCCGAGCGCGTTGCACAGCGAGTGATAGCACACCGATCCAGATAATCGGATTGCTGCCGCTTGCCCGCTCAACACACGTTCAAAAACGCGCCACTTCATGCATTTTTGCGGCTA
>DATBDI010000196.1:0-5568 GCA_036270025.1 Candidatus Udaeobacter sp.
GTGGTCGTCACGCAGTGTCACAAGCCGGTGCCATCAGCGACGCCAACGCCCAAGCCAACCCCGAGCCCGCGTCCACGGCCGACGCCGGCGCCGCGGCCGACGCCGTAATCAGCAGTCATCAGAGATCGGAAGTCAGAGGTCGAACCGAATTCGGACGTCTGGGGAGCACACGCGTCTCACGTGTTGGCTGGAAAGCCTGGGCCGTTGCTTTGCATCCGTTGCAGCGGCGTCGCGCCGAAACAATCTTTTGCAAAAATTGCGCACCTAGTTGCAGCGAACACCTATGACAAGTCCGCGACTCGCGAATGCTTTCGGAGTCGCCAACACGCGGGACGCGTATGCTCTCCAGAATACCGCGTTTGAAAACCTTAGGGTAATGCTCCGCTCAAACTCGCTAGCGATGGCTTCGGATTACTACGGTATGTCCAGTCGCGCGGCAGGTAGCATGAATTCACGTCGCGCAACACTGCTTCCACTCTTGCTCGATTTGGCGAGAACTCGCAGACTGGATCGGTGAGTGCCGCATTTCCGGCCAGCAACGCGGCCTGGCAACGGCATCCGCCGAAATCGATTTCTTTCTGCGGACAACTTCGGCAGGGCTCCGGCATCCATTCCGTCCCACGAAAGCGGTTGAAGCTCTCGGATTCACGCCAAATCCAATCGAGCGCACGTGCGCGCACGTTTTCAAATCGCAAATCGGGAATGGCTGATGACGCAGTCGGGCAGGGGAGCACATCACCAATTGGATTGACGGTGAGATATCGCTGGCCCCAGCCGTTGAGACACGGTTTGGGCCGCGTCTCGTAATAATCTGATAGCACGTGAAAAATGCCGATCCTGCCGGCCAGGCGCGCTTTTGCTGCGGTTGCGATTTCTCGCGCGCGATCCACCTGCTCCCGTGTTGGAAGCAATGCTTCGCGGTTCAAAAAAGCCCAGCCATAAAACTGCACATTGGCCAACTCGACTCGCTCGGCTTCGAGTGTCTCCGCGAGCTGAATCATTTGCGTCAGGCGGTCGATATTTCGCCGGTGAATCACGAAGTTGAGGCTGAGGGGAATTCCTGCTGCGCGAATTTTTGCAGCCACATCCAGCTTGCGTTGATGCGCGCGAGCACCGGCAATTTCGTCGGCGAGATCCGCTTCGTCCGACTGAAAACTTAGCTGGACGGAATCGAGACCTGCATCGCGCAATCCGGCCACGCGATCGTCATCCAAGCCGATGCCGCTGGTGATGAGGTTCGTGTAAAGCTTTGCATCGCGTGCGGCGCGAACGAGCTCGGCCAGGTCGCGTCGCGCAAGCGGTTCGCCTCCGGAAAAACCCATTTGCAACACGCCGAGCTCGGCGGCTTCCCGAATGACGCCTCTCCATTCGTCAGTGGTGAGCTCGCCGCTTTTTGCTGTAGTGTGCGCTGTCCTCAGCGCATTGGGACGGGCTTGTTCTCCGCTTGGGACAGCGGACTCTACAGTCACAGGATTGGAACAGTACGGACAATGCAGCGGGCATCGGTAAGTGATCTCTGCAAGCAGTGCGTAAGGGCGGGGCGCAATCATGTGAGATGCTTATGCACGATGGTATGATTTCGCACGAAGTGCTTTGGAGTGCGATACGTCCGCGCATCGCTTTCAAACGAGCGTCGCAGGCCAAAAGCGACGCGAGGACGCCCGCACACGGGCGGGCAGGCTGCGCGCACTCCCAAAGCTTCCGCGAAATGTAGTGACACTGCGGTCATGTGAATTCGACTAGTTTGCGCTGGTGCAGATCTGCCAGCGTTTCGCGCACATCAGCCATAAGCGCCGCCGGATCAACGTCGTACTGTCCGGCCAAATCCCGCACGATCTCGCTGAGTGTTCGCCCATCGCAGCGTGAAAGAATCTCATGCGCGGTTTCGTTCAGTTCGATGATGCCTTCTGGAAACAGTAAAACACTGTTACCGGTCTTGGAGTCCGTTTGCAGTCGCACTCCCTTCTCAAGCCGCGGACGAGCAGCATCAGGAATTATTTCGGTCGCCATAAGCATGATGAATGGCATCGAGCATGGACCAGAGCACGTCGCATTTAAACTCGAGGGCGCGCACGGCCTCGCGCTGAAGCTGGGGCGTGTTGCAATACTCGATCGTAATCGCGAGCGCTTCTTCGGAGTCCCGCCGCGCCTGACTCGTGCGACGACGGAAGTAATCGAGCCCGTGCGGGTCGATCCATGAATAGAACTTTTCGAAAGCAGAGAGTCGCGTTGCCATTAGATCAGGTGCGAAAAGCTCGGTGAGCGATGATGCGATCGCGATTGGCCACGGCTGTGTGCGCGCGAAGGTAACGTAAGCGTCCACCGCGAAACGAACTCCCGGCAGCCGATGATGATCATTCAGCAATTCCGCACGCGACAACCCGCACGCTTCGCCAAGTCGCAACCATGCTTCGATGCCGCCTTCAGTTTCAGACGCGATTGCTGTAGCGTGCGCTGTCCTCAGCGCATCTGGCTCAGGGCTTTCTCCGCTGCGGACAGCGGACTCTACAGCACGAGATGGAACGCCGTCGTGATCCAGAATGCGATGGACCCATAGCCGGCGCACTTCGCGAACGGGACAATTGGAAACAATCGCGGCGTCCTTAAGCGGAATGTTTCGCTGGTAGTAGAAACGATTGGCGACCCAGCCGCGCAATGCTTCCTGCGAAAGGCGGCCCTCGTTCATGGCGACGTGAAAAGGATGTTTGTCGTGATAAGCGCGTACGCCGATTACGCGCAGGTTGTCGACGAAAGTTTCGCGATTCCAAAGTTCCGTGGTCATAATAAATCCCCACTCACGCCCGTGCTCGTGCTCGTAATCGCAATCGAAAGCTGCCGAGCACGAGCATGAGCACGAGCACGAAAATAAATATTCATAAGGCGATTTCTAGTCCATCATGCGCGATCTCGATTCCGGCCTGTTCGACTTGCGCGCGCTCCGGAGAGCCCGGCATGAGAATCGGGTTCGTGTTGTTTATGTGTGTGTAGATTTTCCGGCGCGCCGGCGACTGACGCAATACCTCAAGGGTGCCATCGCTGATGGGCAAATGATTCATTTGGCGCGCGCTGCGGGCGCCCGGACGCACAGCGGCCAGTTCGCCGTCAGTCCAAAACGTGCCGTCAAAAATCACGACGCTCGAATCCTGAACGGCGCGGCGCAATTCGTTGGTCAGTTCACCAACACTCGGTGCGAACAGCGCTTTGGCTCCAGAGATGGCGTCGCGAAATTGAAATGCGACGCTTGTACCCAATTCAATCATTCGAAAGCCGATGTTGCCATTCAGCGGTTGGAAATCAGTAATGACGTTTTGCCATTCGATTCCGCAGAACCGCGCGAGGACGCTATCGATCCATGTGAGCGACGTTTTCGTTTCAGCGGAAGCATAAGCGACGACCGGCGTGTCCTGCTGACGCAAGAGTAACAAGCCCAGCGCGTGATCGATG
The DNA here is from genome assembly GCA_036270025.1 of Candidatus Udaeobacter sp. Classification (GTDB taxonomy): domain Bacteria; phylum Verrucomicrobiota; class Verrucomicrobiia; order Chthoniobacterales; family UBA10450; genus Udaeobacter. The sequence continues at coordinate 3,445 of DATBDI010000196.1, forward strand.
TCGGAGTTGGTCAAAAGAACGCCTGCGATCGGAGTGTTGCGCATCCCCGCGACTGGCGAGAAGCTCGGCTGCAATTGCGGCACGGTTTCGATTTGGTGCGCCAGATCAGGCGACGCATTGATCAAGAAGCAGCCGTCAAAACTGTCAGTCCTGATGGCGATACTCGACTGCGTTTGCGAGGCGATCTTGCCGGTGCGGGCAGCGACGCAGTTAACACAGGAACAGTTCCACTGCGGCAAACCACCGCCGGCTGAGCTGCCGAGAATGTGGATGCGAATCAACCCGAGTTTCGCAGTAATCGCGTTCGATCAAATCGCGCCCGCGTAACAGGTGCACTCAAAAAAGATCGGCACCGTTTTCAGCATCGGTTTGACCCACTGCTTTTTCGTCCGTTTCATACCCACCGGTGTCATATGTGCTTCGCTCGTACCGGTCAAATCATTTTTTGATAAAGCTGATCTCGCCGCTGCGTTCCACGCGCGCGAGTCGGACTTGTGAAAGATCCTGAAGATGTGCGTTGAGACGCATGTCTTCCTCCAGGTCGTGAGTTGAAACATGGTTACGCCGCATCGTGCCGAAATCGTACTGTCCGTCGCGTACGATGACATCGGCCCTGCCCTTGACCAGAATTCCGAACGCGTGGGAGTGGTACGCGAGAAGTGCGAGCAGGCGATGCAAGGCGACGAGAACCACGCCGCCTCCAATTGTCGGAAAAAAGGAGGCCGAGCCATTGATGGCACGTGACAGGACTGCAGCGACGATCACCAGCAGAACAGCGTCGAATGCCGTCCTGTGTGCAAGCGAGCGTTTGTGGCCGAGGCGAATCATAATCAATGTCGCAAGGAAGATAATGATTCCGCGGAGGGAAATTTGGACAAAGCTCAAGTCTCTCGGTTCCAAGTTCAATCCGAGTAGTGTTTGAAGAAAATTCCAGAATGTGTTCATAGCGAAGATTGTATCGGAGAGGAAAACTTTTGCGCGCAAAACTCCCCAGTGCTTTTCCGCGGAGGCGTCCGTTTCGCAAGTGACGGACGACATTGGCTCGCGCTTGCGCGGGAAAGCGAGGCGTGGCATAGGACGACCGCTCGCAGGGTTTGAACCGGGCGAGCGCACGAACTTATGCCGACAGTTCCACCTCCATCTCGCGACGTAGCACTGCAAACGCGCTTCTTTTTCACGCGGTTCAAAACACCGATTATCGCTGCGGTCGTCGTTGGCCTGTTAGCGCTGCTTGGTTATACCGGCTATCGCTATTACGTTGATCGGCGCGCCGCAACGGCTTCAGCGCTGTTGGCCAGCGCCAAGAGCGCTCAAGATTACCAACAGTTGATCGAACGCTATCCGAACACGGCTGCAGCGGCCGACGCTTACCTTTTGCTTGCCGCAACGCAGCGCAGCGAGAAGAAATTCGTGGAGGCGAACACAACGCTTCAAGCCTTTATCGCCAAATACCCGCAGCACGAGTTCGTCGGCACGGCACGAATGGCGATGGCGGGCAACCTGCAATCGATGGGGAAAACAGACGAAGCGCTGGCGATCTACCAGCAGATCGCATCGACGTCTCCTAACAGCTTCAATGCGCCTGTGGCCCTGATTTCGCAGGTGTTCATTTTGAAGGAGAAGAACCGGAATGACGATGCGCGTCATGTTTGCGAAACAATTCTAACGCAATATCGAACCAGCTTCTGGGCTGGCGAGGCGATGCAGCAATTGCGCTTGCTGAAACCGAGCACCTCAGTGTCTGCACCGCCGACATCGGCACAAAACCCAGCGATTCCGCCCCTGTTGGCCCGACCAGCAGCACCTGCGCCGCCGCCGGCGCCGGCAGCTCCGCCCTCGCCCAAGAAACCGTAACTGCGTACGCTACAGTTGTAGCCACCGGCCTGTGCCCGGTTCGGTAGACGCTGCTTTTCTTCGCTCAGCTGACGGCCCGCCGGGCCGTGGCTACAGCGGTCGGTCTCGATGCTATTAGCGTTTCGAGAACTGGAAACGTTTGCGTGCGCCGGGCTGGCCCGACTTTTTTCGCTCTTTCATACGCGGGTCGCGCCGGAGCAGGCCCTCTGCTTTGAGCACACCTCGCAAATTGGCGTCGACCTGAAGAAGCGCTCGCGCAATAGCCAGCTG
>DATBDI010000197.1:0-11784 GCA_036270025.1 Candidatus Udaeobacter sp.
ACTCCTCGCATCCGACCGGCTTCATCACCTGGGCGTCGCCGACCTGGCCGGGCTCAATCTGCAACGCGCGCAGTTCGGTGTCGGTAAGCTCACCTGGCTGTTTGCAGTGGCTGCACAATCGCCGCACGAGTCTTTGTGCCAGTACCGCACGCACGGACGACGCAACGAGAAACGGCTGAATGCCAAGGTCAATCAGGCGCGGCACAGCCGAGGGCGCGTCGTTTGTGTGCAATGTGCTGAAGACAAGATGGCCTGTGAGGCTCGCATTCGTTGCGATGCTCGCAGTCTCGAGATCGCGAATTTCACCGATCATGATGATGTTTGGCGCCTGCCTCAGCATCGAGCGCAACGCCGCTGGAAACGTCATGCCGATTTCCGTGTTTACCTGGACCTGATTGATCCCGGTCATCTGATACTCGATCGGCTCCTCGACGGTGATGATTTTCCGATCCGGCTTATTGATGTAATTGAGGCAGGCGTAAAGCGTAGTCGTCTTGCCTGAACCCGTCGGACCGGTCACGAGAAGAATTCCATCCGGCAATCTGATCAGTCGCTCGAACGTCTCCTGATCGTCGGAAAAGAAACCAAGCTCAGGCAATCCGAGCTTTAAACTGGATTTGTCCAGGATGCGCATGACGACGCTCTCGCCATGGTTGGTCGGCATCGTAGAAACGCGGAGGTCGACCGGTTGCTTTCTGATCTTTACCTGGATACGCCCGTCCTGCGGCAGGCGTTTCTCCGCGATGCTCATCGAGCCGGTCATGACCTTGAGCCGGCTAACAATGGCTGATTGCAGTCGCTTTGGCGGCGCCTGCATTTCCTGCAGCACGCCGTCGATCCGAAATCGGACGCGAAATTTTTTGTCCAGCGGTTCGAGATGGATGTCGCTGGCGCCCGCTCGATGCGCTTCGATCAGCAACATCGAGACGAGCCGCACAATCGGCGCGTCTGCATCATCCACTGCTGCTGCTTCCGTGCTGTCACCAAATTCCAGGCCAAGATCGATCTCTTCACCGATCTTCTTCTGCAGGACGTCTGCCGCTTCATCAGCCGTTCCGTAGTATTTGATTAATGCTTCGCGAATTTTTTTGGGGCTCGTGCAAACCAATTCCAGCTCGCGTTGCAGCAGAAAACTGAGGCTATCCATGGTGTCGATGTCGAGCGGGTTGCCCACTGCGATGACCAGTCCGCTTTCGCCGAACGCGACCGGGATCACTTTGAAGCGGCGCGCATCTTCAGCCCGGATTTGGTCAATGACTTGCGGCGGAATCACCATGGAAGAGATGTCGATCCAATCCATGTGCGCCTGCGCAGCGAGCGTGCGTGAGACGTCGATCTCTGAGATGAGTCCGTCGTTAATCAAGACATCGATCACGCCGGCCTCGCCGTTCAAACGCGAGCGCGCATTGTCGATCTGAGGGCCGGTGACGAGTCCTCCATCCTCGAGGACTCTGAGCACGTACTGTTCGTTATGTTGCACCGGGGGAAAGAAAGCTGGCCGCCAGTCTACCGCAAAACCGCCAGTTTTCCAGCCGCGGCAGGCGAAATCTGGGGAGCGCACGCGTCTCGCGTGCTGGTGAAGCCTGCCCTGAGCGAAGTCGAAGGGGCGTCGCGCCGAAACAATCTTTGATTTGTATTCCGGCCGTAACTAACAGAAGCGAGTTCTAAACAAAAGTTCGCGACCGCGAGGACGCGCTCGCCAGCACGCGAGACGCGCGCGCTCCCCAGAGTAACTCACTCCACGGTCACGCTCTTGGCGAGATTGCGCGGCTTGTCGACATCCTTACCAAGTTCGACCGCCACATGATAGGCCAGTAGCTGGAGCGGGATCACGGTCAGGATCGGCATCACAAAGTCGGGCGCCTCCGGCAGCACGATCATTTCATTGGCGAGTCCTTTGAGATGCTTGGCGCACTTTCCGCTCGTCAACGCGATGATCGGCCCCTTGCGAGCTTTCACTTGCTCGATGTTGTTGAGATTTTTCGCAAACACCGAATCGTCGGGCGCGATAAACACCGAGGGCAGATCGGAACGAATGAGCGCGATGATACCATGCTTTAGCTCAGCGCTCGGATGTCCTTCGGCAAAGAGATACGTGATCTCCTTCATTTTGAGAGCGCCTTCGAGCGCGATCGGGTAGTTGAATTGCCGGCCAAAGAAAAGAAACCCGTTTGCGTTCGCGAATTTTCTGGCGATCGCCTTAATCTCGTCGTTCAACCCGAGAACCTCATCAATCTGGTCGGGCAATGCTTCCAGTGCGTCGATCACGCGAGTTCCTTCGGCCGCGGAAAGATTGTGCATTCGTCCGAAGAGCAATCCGAGTAAGGTGAGAATCACCAACTGCGACGTAAACGATTTCGTGGCTGCCACGCCGATCTCCGGCCCGGCATGCATGTACACCCCGCCATCGCTCTCGCGCGCGATCGTGCTCGCGACATTGTTGCAAATTCCGAGGGTGCGGAATCCTTTGCGCTGGCTTTCGCGCAAGGCGCCGAGCGTGTCCGCGGTTTCGCCGCTCTGGCTGATTGCGAACACCAGCGTCTCATCCACCATTGGCGTATTGCGGTGGCGAAACTCGCTGGCGTAATCGACTTCGGTGGGAATGTTTGCGAGTCGCTCGATGACGTATTCGCCGACTCTCCCGGCATGCAACGCCGTGCCGCACCCGCTTAGCACGATTCTGACAACCTCGCGCAGTTGGGGCGGCGTCATGTTCAACCCGCCCAGCCTTGCTGTGTTTTCCTCGTGGCTCAGACGACCGCGCATCGCGTCGCGCACCGTGTTCGGTTGCTCAAAGATTTCCTTGAGCATGTAATGGGGATAGTCCCCCTTTTTGATGTCTTCGGCGGTGAACTCGACTTTGCTAACCGGATGCTCGCTGCTGTCTCCGGCGAGTGATGTGATCTCGAACTTGTCGGGCCCTGCGGCAACGACATCGAAATCGTTTAAGTAAACAGCATCGCGCGTGTAAGCGACGATGGCGCTCACGTCGCTGGCGAGAAAATTTTCACCATTGCCGACGCCCAGGACGAGAGGACTTCCACGGCGCGCACCGATCATGAAATCAGGCACATCCGCATGAACCAGGGCAATGCCGTATGTGCCGATCACTTGCCGAAGCGCCTTGCGAACGGCATCAAACAGCCGACCTTTTTTTCCGGCGCCATCTGCCGTGCCGGCGGAGGATTCATCGTACAATTTCCCAATCAGGTGCGCGAGGACTTCGGTATCGGTTTCCGAGCGAAAATTTGTGTCGCCATCACGGATGAGTTCGTCTTTGAGCGCCTGATAATTTTCAATCACGCCGTTGTGGACCAGCGCCAGTTTGCCACTGGCGTCGAAATGCGGATGCGCATTTTCGTCGTTGACTCCGCCGTGAGTGGCCCAACGCGTGTGGCTGATCCCCAACGATCCTGCGACTGGCTCCTTTCGCACTCTCTTTGCCAGCGCAGCAATACGCCCGGCGCATTTGCGCGTCTCGAGTTGGCCGCGCTCTACAACAGCGATACCCGCTGAATCGTAGCCCCGATATTCAAGCCGACGCAGGCCGTCAAGTAAGATTGGCGTCGCCTCAGCGCGCCCCACGTAGCCAACAATGCCGCACATGCCGGACTGTAGCGGCGGGCGTGTCCCCCGCAACGATTACAAAAAGTTCAGGGTTGCGGTGCCTGAACGACATACAATGGAATGCGGCTCTTGACCTCGCCGTCAACGCGCAGCTCGAAGTAATAATCTCCGGGCCGCGCCAAATGGAAACCGAGATGCTGCCAGACATGAATGTGTGTCTGCGAATGAAGGCCCGGCGTGCGAATCTCAAAATCCTGCCGCATCGGTTTCAGGACTGGTCGCATGTCCGGATCGCAGAAGTGTATCTCCAGCCAGTGGCGGCCTTCTTCGCCGGCATCGAATCGCAGCTTCGACACTACGGCGCACAGCGGATGATTGGATGGAAAGGAATGCGCGCCGATCGTATCAAACGATCCGAGAATGTTCAGCTTACCGCCGGACACCGTTGCGGCATCGCACACCGTGAAAATTTCGACCTGCATGGTTGGAATTCGCTCTCAGCACGAAGAAAACAAAACTGCCAGGGACGAATCACGCGAATGGACATAAAAAAGCAACTGCAATCTCCAAGTGCCCGGCGTGACGCAAAAGAGTTGCCGCAGATGCAGGGCCGCCAGATTATTGGTTCATTGCAATGCAACCCCAGGCGCGCCGCCAGTCACTCCCGCAGAGTTCACTCGCCAGAACGGACAGCGTGCTGCCATCGGGCACAATGCAACGGACGCTGGCAATCATCATGGGCGGTGGCGCGGGCACGCGTTTATTTCCGTTGACGAAAGATCGCTCCAAACCTGCGGTGCCGCTCGGCGGCAAGTATCGCATTGTCGATATTCCCATCAGCAACTGCCTCAACTCCGGGCTGCGCTCGATCTATGTCCTCACGCAGTTCAACAGCATGTCGCTGCACCGGCACATCCAGGCCAGCTACAAATTCGATAATTTCTCACGCAGCTTTATCGACATTCTCGCTGCCCAGCAAACGCCCGCCGGCTCGCAGTGGTATCAGGGCACAGCCGACGCCGTTCGTCAGAATATGCGGTACTTTCTCGAGCGGCCATACGATTACTACCTGATCCTCAGCGGCGATCAGCTTTACCGGATGGATTTTCGGACGCTGCTGCAGCAGCACATCCGGCTGGGCGCGGAAATTACATTGGCCACAAAGCCGGTCGAACGGCGCTACGTGTCCGAGTTCGGCATCATGCAGAGTGGCGTCGATCGCCGGATCACCGGCTTCATCGAGAAACCCGCCGATGAATCTGCGTTGCAGGAAATGAAGATGGGCCCGGAGCTCCTCCGCGAAATTGGTTTAGGCGAAGAAGCAGAATTTTTTCAGGCGTCGATGGGCATTTATGTCTTCAACCGGGACGTGCTCATCGAATCGTTGGCAAACGACCTGTTCGATTTCGGGAAGCACATCATCCCGATGTCGATCAATGACCGGCATATTAGCGCGTTCATCTTCAACGGCTACTGGGAAGACATCGGAACAATCCGCGCATTTTACGAGGCGAACCTGAATCTCACAGATGTCGTGCCGGAGTACAGCTTCTTCGAGCCTGATTCGCCGATCTACACGCACCCGCGATTTCTGCCGGGAAGCAAAATCAACGGCGCCACGCTACGCCAGGCGATCATCTCCGACGGCTGCATCATCTCCGATGCGCATCTGGAGCGAAGCGTTATTGGGATACGCAGCGTGATTCAAAGTGGGGCCACGATTCGGAATAGCATCGTGATGGGCGCCGATTATTTTGAATTGGAACGAACCGACTTGTCTCAACCGCCGATCGGCATCGGTCGCAATTGCGTGATCGATCGCGCCATCATCGACAAAAACGCGCGTATCGCCGATGCCGTTGTGATCACGCCCGAAGGCAAACCGCCGAACTTCGACGCAGACAATTACTTCGTCCGCGACGGCATCGTGGTAATCCCAAAAAACGCCGTCATCCCGGCCGGCTTTTGGATTTGAGTAAACTGGGTTCGTCCGGCGATTGCATGCTGCTCGCCCAGTGTTTCGCCGCTGCTCTAAATGCTGGCTCATGCTCAGGCCAGTCGTGCAATGTAGCTGGATCGAAATCTGCACCAGTAGGCCAAACGATGGTTAGCACCTCTGGATCAAGGGTGACCTGTGCAAATAAGCGCGGGTCACGCAACGGACCAAACAGCTCGCCAGCGAGTATCGGCTCAAAGTCAATTGTACGGTATGAACCGTCATCGAAATCCAGCTTCAGCATGTAGGTGCCGACACGTTCGAAGGATCGGATGCGATAGATCGGGTGATTCATAGCTGCACTTTAGCTCAAAGGCTGAATCTGTGCAGGGGTGGCGGCCCTCCTGCAACAGTTGCCAGTCAGCGAGCAATTCATTCTGATGCAGCTCTGCCCATGCCTCGACCAGCCGCTGCTGGCGTTGCGGCTGTGAACCTGCAACAAGTTGCACGGGTGAGATTGAAAAGACCGCGACGTTTTCCTGGTAGTATGCATGGAAGTGAGCCGTGTGGTGTCGCTCGGATGCTCGGTGAACATGCGAATCACGATTCCGAAAAATCGGGAAAGCTCTGGCATGTTCGTGAAGCCGCGATCGTATTCGGCTGCAGCCGGTGTGGCAAGTCCCGCTATCCTACCGACCGACTGTTAAAAGTGAATCGACTCTGGCCTTAGCGGCGGTCAGTCATCCCGGCGAATTGGCTGCCGGTTTCCCATGATTCTTGCTTGTTCCACGGGATCGAGGATTCGTGATGAGCATCCGGGTCTTGGATCAACGCGGTTTGCTTCTGTGTTGCGCATGAGGTCATCGCTACCGCAAATGCACACAGCAAAACGGGGACAACGAACGTTCGAATGTTACGGACTTGTTCCAGCATAGATTACAGTGTCTCCAGGTTGTACTTGGACGCCGCGCGCCAAACTGTTGGGGAGGATATCGCCGATAGCCGTCGCCGGTTCAACTGAAGAAATGCGAATTTTTCCAATCAACGTCCCGTCGCGCAGGACGAGCATTTCAGAGTTCGTCTCAACTCCGTTGCGCGCCCCGAGGTTCAGCACTACAAAGTTGTAGGCCTGATTGTACGCAAGCACAGTGCCGCGGACGCCAGTCCGATGGCCGCCAACGGCCTCGCGCTGTGCGCTGGCGGTTTCGCGTTGTGCGCTTGTTGCGAGGTGTTTTTTCGTTTCCTTTGCCGGCGCGCCGTGCTCCTGCGCGTCCTGGAGTTTCGCGGCGAGGAACGCTTTTTCTTTTTCCGCGCTGTCGAGTTGATGTCGCAGATCATCGATTTGCGACTGCAAATCAGCGTTCTGCGCAACAGCGGATGGACTGGCAGTAACGATAGCACTCGAGTTCTTGTCCGCTTCTTCGACACGTTTTTGTTGCGACGCGATCTCCTGCTGCCTGGCATCCATTTTGGCCTGCAGATCAGCCTTCTCTTTTTGAGCCTGCGCCAGCTCCGCCTCAGCTTTTTTCGCGCGATTTTCTGCTTCGTTGATTTTGCTCTGTTGTTCGGCTCCGGGATTTTCATCAGACGGGGCGTCGAGTCTCTCGTTGAGGCGACCAAGCTCCGCCGCATTGTGCGCCGCCTGCGTGCTGGTCGCAGTTATCCGGAGCGCTTTCATCTTTTGGCTGTTCAAAAAACCGAAGAGCGCCGCGACGGCAAGGAAGAGAATCGCAAGCCCACTCAGAGTTCTCTGTCCAGCGGTGAAAACCGATTCCCTGTTTGCCATGCGAGTGCTTTTACCAGCGATTCATGTCCGAAGGCAATCGCGATTTCCAGCTCGGGCTGAAAACTCAACCTTGGTGAACAGGCAATTGAGGCCCCTCGCGCAGATGAATCGATCGCACGCATACAGGTCCCCTCTCCCTGGCAAGGAGAGGGGGAGGGTGAGGATTGTTTACGCTGATGGTCGAAACCCCTCACCTCAAGCCTCGCCCCTTGGACAGGGGGAGAGGCGATAGAAGGCCACACTGAGCATCAAAAAAGAAACAACTCTAGCTCGATCGGATTGCGTTTTTCCATATTTCAATCCATAGACACTGCGTGGGACAACAACATCGCGTACAAGCCAAGCGCAAGCGACGTCACGCTTATTTGCAGCGCAAAAAGACAGCGGTGCGCGCCAGCACTTCACGACCAGCCGGGGCAGCCAAGCAGCCTCCGAAGAAGGAACCGGCGGCAACAGAATAGTTTCCGCCGCGCCCTGATTCGCACCGCGCTTAACTGAAGGAGACGAGCAATCTCAATCCCATCGCGAGAGCTATCCGTGGGCAGGCAATGCGGCAGCGTGTTAGATATTTAATTGTTGACGGCCATAGCGTGATTTTTGCGTGGCCGGAGTTGCGCAAAGTTCACGCACGGCGTTCGTCTCTGGCGCGTGAAGCGTTGATCAAGCAGTTGCGCGATTACCAGGATTGGACCGGCATACGCGCGGTGGTCGTTTTTGATGGCAAAGGAACAAAGGTCGAGGCGATTTCTGAGCCAGAAGATGTCCAAGTCTTTTATTCTCGCAGTGGACAATCGGCCGACGCGATCATTGAGCGACTGGCGAGCAAATACGCGAAACAGTTCGAGCTGTTGGTCGCCACTTCCGATTCGATGGAAGCGGAGACCGTGCAGGCATGTGGCGCAGAATGGATTACTGCTGAAGGCTTGCGCGGGCTTCTTGCGAGCGCGCGTCGAGTTTGACCTAATCGCCTCTCCCTGCTCAAGGGAGAGGGCAGGGGTGAGGGTTCACACTCTTTCTCCCAGTAGCGTCTCAAAACCCCTCACCTCAATCCTCTCCCGTTAAACAATAGGAGAGGCGGGGCAGAAATGCGGCGGGTTCATCGCGCTTTTATTTGACGCGCTACACTAGAGCCCGAGTTTCTTCTCGATTTCTTTGACCCGCGCGAAGAGTTTCCCGAGTCGGCGGATCCAGGCAATCTGTTGCTTTGCTTCGGCGAGCGGAACCGCGGGAGAGCCCCACCACGAGGTTCCACCCGGGGTACTCTTAGCGATCCCGCTTTGCGCGCCAATTGCGGTGCCGTCGCCAAGTTCGATATGGCCTATAATGCCAACCTGTCCCCCCATCATCACGCGCTCGCCCACGCGCGTGCTGCCGGAAATACCAGTCTGCGCCGCGATTATTGAATTTTTTCCGATTACGACGTTATGCGCGATCTGCACCAGATTATCGATTTTCACACCTTGCTGTATCCATGTCCGGCCGAACCGCGCGCGGTCGACCGTTGTATTCGCGCCGATCTCGACGTCATCATCGATCTGAACGATGCCGAGTTGCTGAATTTTTTGCTGGCGGCCGTCGACCACTTCAAAGCCGAAGCCATCAGCGCCGATCACTGCGCCGCTGTGAATGATCACACGCGAGCCAATGCGGCTTCTTTCGCGAATCGTCACCAATGCATAAATGACACACGCGGATCCGATCACCGTCTCATGGCCGACGTAACTTCCTGCGCCGATAATTGTCTCATCCCCGATTCTTACACCAGCCTCGATCACCGCATTCGGCTGAATCGAAACGCGTTCGCCGAGTTTCGCGCTCGGATCAACGACCGCTGTCGTGTGAATACCCGACGAAAATTGGATAGGTTTGGGGGCGAACTTGAGCACGACCTGCTCGAACGCTTTCGTCGGATTTGAAACTCGAATCTGAGCGGCGGTGATCGAATCAGCGAAATCCTGCGGAACAAATACTGCCGACGCACACGTTTTGCGCAGCAGACCAAGATACTTTGGATTGCCGAAGAAGCTGATTTCTCCAGGCACGGCCTCCGCCAGTGGCGCTGCGCCTGTGATTTGCAGCGACGGATCGCCGACCAGTTCGCCGCCGGACATTGTCGCTATGTCTTGAAGAGTAAGAGTCACAGGTCGTTAAATTGCAGGTTCTGGGGAGCACACGCGTCTCGCGTGTTGGCGAGCGCGTCCTCGCGATCGCGGACTTTCCACGTGTTGCCTGCGGGCGATAAAAAGCGGCGTCGAGTTCGCCACGGCGAATCCGTCCTCTGGCGGACCGCCGCAGTCCAAAGCACGCGTTGCGTGCGAAAAAAGTTCGCTACGCCTTATCGCCGTTCCGCCGAGTCCCCGACTCATTCTTTGTTCCAGCGTGGCGGGCGTTTTTCGATGAACGCCTGCACGCCTTCGAGCGCAGCGTTGTCCATCATGTTGCAGGCCATCGTCTGACTTGCTGCCTCGTACGCAGCTGCGATCCCCAATTCGGCTTGGCGATAAAAGAATTCCTTGCCGATCGCGACTGCGGACCGCGGTTTGGCCAGAATCGTGGCGACCAGCTTCTCAAGTTCGGTGTCCAACTGCTCGGGCTCTGCAACGCGGTTCACCAGACCGCGTGCCTTCGCTTCGTCAGCGCTGATGAATTCGCCGGTCACAAGCATCTCAAACGCCTGCTTCTGCAGCACGTTTCGTGATAGCGGCACGCCGGGTGACGAGCAAAACAGACCGAGGTTCACGCCGCTGACAGCGAATTTTGCGGTGCGTGACGCCACGGCGAGGTCGCACATCGCCACCAATTGGCAACCCGCCGCAGTCGCAATCCCCTGCACCCTGGCAATCACCGGCACCGGCAGCCGCTGGATCGCGAGCATCATGTCAGAACACTGCGCGAAAAGTTTCTGGTAATACTCGAGCGATGGTTCTGCGCGCATTTCCTTTAGGTCATGCCCTGCGCAGAACGCCTTGCCCTCGCCAGCCAGCACAACGACACGCGCGCCTTCGTCGTGCGCAATCGCATCCAGCTCGCGCTGCAACTCTGAGAGCATCGCTTCGGACAAAGCATTGAAGGCCTGCGGACGGTTCAACGTCAACGTCACTACCCCGCGCTCATCATCGCTTCGCAAAAGCATTGGGTCTTCGGCGTTGAACGTTTTCGGCGGCGCTGCCGGGTCGAGTGATGAAGCTTTCACAGCTGTGACGCTTAAACGCTACTTCCGAAATTCCAAATCTGAAATTCGAAAAATTTAGTTTTCGTTTACGGCGCGCGACAACATCATGCCTTTTGCTTCGATGGACTCGCGCCAACTTGATCGTCGCCAGGCGAGACGCCCAGCTGCACTACGGAAAAGGTGTGGGTCTGACGTTAACGCCAAAGGCGCAGCACATTCACCTGCCTGGGACAGCGCCCCAGGATTTAAGGCACGCCCCGAGGAGCCAGCGCTGAAAGCGCGATTCAATTCCCGAAACCGTTTCCACCCAGATCGCCAAGTGAAGCGCGCTTTCAGCACTGGCTATCATGGCAATTTGAAGTCCTGGGGCGATGCCCCAAGCTGGTATGAGACCGCGCCCTTGGCGCTACACACATCCCGGGCAAGGAAGTCCATGCCGCGTTTCAAAAGATGAAAATCGTTGCGATCGCCAATCAAAAAGGCGGCGTCGGAAAGACGACCACGGCCGTAAATCTCGGCGCTGCATTGGCGGAGTTGGGCCATCGCATTTTGCTTGTCGATCTTGATCCACAAGCGAATGCGACCAGCTCGTTTGGTCTGGAAGGCGTCGAGCAGATCAGTCTCTATGAGCCATTGCTCGGCGAAGCTTCAATTACAGATAAAGTCTTTCCTACCCGCCGCGACAATCTCTTTATCGTGCCTGCCGATCTGGACCTGGCCGGCGCCGAAGTCGAGATCGCGCGGATGCCTAATCATCTCACGCGTCTGGCAGAAACGCTCAAACCGCTGCAGACCGATCAAACGTTCGATTTGGTTTTCCTCGATTGCCCACCATCGCTCGGAATTCTGATGAGCAACGCGATGGCTGCTGCCGACGAACTGTTGACCCCTATCCAGTGCGAATACTTTGCTCTGGAAGGTTTGGTGAAAATCGTACGGCTGATCGAGCAGATACTTGATTCAGGCGTAAACCACCGGCTCGAGCTGGCCGGGATTGTCATGACGATGTTCGACGGCCGGACCAAACTTAGCCAGCAGGTAGTTGACGACGTGAGAAAGCATTTTGGCGAGCGCGTCTATCAAACTGTGATTCCGCGCAGCGTGCGTTTGAGCGAGGCGCCGAGCTTTGGCAAATCAATTCTCGAATACGCATCACGCGGGACCGCTGCAGAAGCTTATCGGGCTCTTGCGCGCGAGTTTATTCAGCGCCACTCTGCGCCACCCACTCCTCCCGAGTCAGCGCATACACCAGCGTCGGAAAGCCTCGAAACGTAATTTCCTTCTCAACCTTCATTCCGTTTTTCTCAGCCACTCGGCGTGACG
>DATBDI010000198.1:0-2756 GCA_036270025.1 Candidatus Udaeobacter sp.
CGGCGTACGATTTCAATCTGAGCCGCGCAGTCAGCCCAGCGAGATCATCATCCACGTTCGATTGCTTGATCAAACGAACATCGACCAGCAGGAAGCGCTTGGTGTCATTGGCGTAAATCTGGTTTTCGGCGCGTTCTACCATCGCCAGCCAGAGAATTTGATTTCATCGCTTCAGGAGAACTTGACTCCGGGCCGAATCGAGGTGGACATGATCAAATTTTCGGGACCGCTCTTTCAAAGCGTCGACAATCGCCTGATGAGTTTGCAGTTAGTCAGCCAGGGCCTGACGAATGCGGTGATGTTCACGGCAGATGGCGAGACGGTTCAGCCTGCCGAAGTCTTCTACAAAAAGGCGCTCCTGGTTGAGCGCGGGAGTTTCCGGCCGGTCACCTATGCCACGAACGATATGCTCGATGGAGCCTGCCGCGTATTTCTGCAGCAGTCGAATTGCTCGAAGGAAGAACTCGTGGTGCTGATGGAGATGACGCTGGAACATTTGCTTGCCGGCGGCCAGATTAACCATGCCGATTTTCTTGCTCGCGTCGACATCCTCGGCGCGCTCGGAAGAACAGTGTTAATCTCGAAGTTCGCCGAATACTACCGGCTGGCGGGGTATCTCTTTCGTTACACAAACAGGCCAATCGGTCTCGTCATGGGCGTGCCGAGTCTGATCGAAATCTTCAACGAAAGATATTACACAAAACTCGAAGGCGGAATTTTAGAGGCGCTTGGCAGGATGTTTAAGGGAGGGCTGAAGCTTTATGTTTACCCTATGCTTGATGAGAAGAGCGGGAAGATCATTAGCGCGACGCAAATCAAAGTTGCGCCGAATCTGCGTTCCCTGTTTCAACATTTGATCGACAACCAGTGCATCCAGGAGATTACCGACTATCATCCCGAGTATTTGCGAATTCATTCGCCGGATGTGCTGGCCAAATTGAAGTCTGGCGACAGCGACTGGGAGCGAATGGTCCCACCCGAAGTCGTGCACATGATTAAGCAGCGAGAATTTTTCGGATACCGCAGATCAATTGCAGCGTAACCGCGTCTCACAAATGTCATTCTGAGCGGAGTCGAGGAATCCCGTAGCACAACTGGGTGTGCTGCTTCTGCGGGATCCTTCGACTTCGCTACGCTTCGCTCAGGATGACGGCTAGGAGAAGCGAAGTAGAGAGATCTAATGAACATTGCAGTCGCACAGATTTCCTGTTCGCTCGGCGATCCTGACGCGAATCTTCTGAAGGTTCGCGATTTTTCTCGTCGTGCCAAAGAGGTGGGCGCTGAGCTGATCGTGTTTCCAGAGATGACTGACACCGGCTACTCGATGCCGGTAATCCAAAAGCACGCTGCGCGTTGGACGAGTGGATTCGTTCCCGGCCTTCAAGAAATCGCCAAAGATACTTCGATTGCAATCGTTAGCGGCGTGTCCGAACGAGACAGTTCATGCATCTACAACACGCAGGTCCTCGTCGATTCCGATGGGAATACCGCTGCGAAATATCGCAAGACCCATCTGTACGCGGTTGCGCCGGTCGAAGAACAAACGTGCTTTGCTCCGGGCGATACCTTTGCGACCTTTGCCCTCGGCGGTCTGCAATTTGGTTTCAGCATCTGCTACGATCTTCGATTTCCGGAGATGTACCGAAAGCTAGTCACTGAGCAGAATGTTGAGGCTTTTGTTATTTCTTCTGCCTGGCCATTCCCGCGACTCGAGCATTTTCGGACACTCTGCATGGCACGCGCAATTGAAAACCAGAGCTATGTCGTTGCATCAAACCGCGTCGGGAAGGATGAAGACTTATGGTTTTGTGGCAGTTCGGCAATCATCGATCCCCGCGGAGTTGTGGTTGCAGCCGCATCAGCAGACCGCGAAGAACTCATTCACGCCGATTTATCCGAAGAGCTTGTTCATTCAGTTCGGCGTCGGGTTGAATCGTTAGCCCATCGCCGACCGGAGTTGTACAAGTAAAGTAGCGCGAGCCTCTTGGCTTGCGATCGAATTGACTCACAAGCGAGACGCATGCGCTACTTCCCGCGAGCCGGAGACAGTGTTCCAAGTGTCGAAATGCTTCAGTTTCAATTTGCCAAAGCTGGGGTTTGGCGCGGATGTGACGCGCCGAACCCCGTATCTCTCTGTTTAGCCTTGTAGGTTGTCTTTCACTTCAAGCCGTTCGTGTCTTTATTCAAACCGCGTGCCGGCCGCCCTGACGCAGAAGGTGGCGATCACGTTGTCGTTCGCATCGAGAATTTCGCCTGCAGCATGCGTTGTAAACTCATCGCCGCTGGCTCCGAGTTCCAACACAGAGGTAACTTTCTGCGATCCGATGAAAGCGCCGCTCGCGTCGTAGCGATAGAACGTGAATGTGTACGAGTAATCCTGCCAGCCGTGTTCACGCTGCCAAACACCGTGGCCGGGGCTACGCAGAGCAGGACTCGAACCCGGACCAATACCATATTCCGACATCGTGCCGCCCATGTTAAAAGTGAGCAGACTCCGGAAAGGAGGCGCGAGCGGGTCGCCAGTTTGACAATTAACTGGCGTAACCATCGTTCGCCACACCCCTTGGATGGTTCGTTCGGGGTGCATGGGTCGCTCCGGCGCTTGAGCCGAAGCGAAGGAAAACGCAACGGTTAAAGCCGCCATCACAATCAACGCGCTGCTGCATATTTGTTTTAGACTTGTTATCTTCATATTTTCACTTTCTTGTTTTGGCCGTCCTTGATTCCTCGTTAATGAGTTGTCATTTCTAGCTGTT
>DATBDI010000199.1:0-2519 GCA_036270025.1 Candidatus Udaeobacter sp.
GTTTGCCGGAATTCTCGGCAAATGAAAATTCTGACGTTCGTCCACGGCGGATTCAATGCAAAGGCGCCGGTTGGTTGAACTCCACACAAATGGAAAAGAGTTCTGCCGGCACAGAGGCCATGCGAGGCTGGTACGTGATTCATTGAATCCTTGAAGCGTTGAAGCGGAGCAGGTGAACGGACACGAGTAACACGAATAATTCTTACGGATGCTGCGCGGCTTCGATCTTCGTGGTTTTGCATGGGCGGCTGCATCCAATTCCGGAGGAGGTACGCCAAAATACTCGGAACGGCAGGCTTGAGAAGCTGCCGTGACCAGCAAGACGGACCGGCGCTTCTGGAAATGTTTCGAAAAGTTACCGCCGTCTGTTCAGAAACTCGTCCGCGAAGAGTACGATCTCTGGAAACGGGATCTGTATCATGGGTCGCTGCACTTTGAAGAACGTCGAAACGGGAACGGGGTTTGCGCGATTCGCAGGCCTACGTTCAGCCGCCAAGGCTCTCCGGCGCCTTACCGTAATCGATGGCCGTTACGAGGGCCACATCCAGCACGCGAGCGCCATCGTCGTCGGTGAAAACAACCACGAGCCGGCCAGTTGGATTTAGGAACGCATGATCGCGCGTGGGCACATCAATGACAGCGCCATCTCCGGAACGTAATCGGAACGGTTTGCCAGAATCGATGGCCTTACGCATCGCGGATGCTGTCATACGAGATTACCCTTCATACATGCGTGACTACTGTCAATTTTGGTAGATCCGCTTCATCACAAATTTCCCGTCGATGTCGATCTTCAGGTTAGTTCGTGTCGATTCGTGTTTATTCGTGGTTTAAATCTTTTTCGTCCGCCGTAACCGAACACGCGCGAGGCGGATGCGCTTTTCGAATGGTACGTTGAATAAACCGCGGGGCGGTAAAGTCGAACGCCTCAAACAACACTTCTTACGACTATGAAAAAGATTTTTTTTGCATTAAGCATGCTCGCTTTTGCTGTGTCTGCTCTTCCGCAGGCGCGAGGAGCGGACGTATCGATCGATTTCTTCTACGACAATCTATCCGGTGGGAACTGGATTGATGTTGAAGGCTACGGCTATGGCTGGCAGCCGGACGTGGCAACAAGCGACCCGAACTGGCGGCCGTACTCCGACGGCTACTGGGCTTACACCGATTACGGATGGACGTGGATCAGTTACGAAGATTTCGGCTGGGCCACGTATCACTATGGTCGCTGGGCCAATCTTGCCGACTACGGCTGGCTGTGGATTCCGGGAGAGGACCTGGATTGGGGTCCCGCCTGGGTCTCGTGGCGTACCGGCGGCGATCACATCGGCTGGGCGCCGTTGCCTCCACGGGGACCGGGCGTCGTTTACGCAGGACAACCGATCGGCGCTCGCGTGGACGTCGAGTTGGATATCGGCCCGCAATATTACAATTTTTGCGACGTCCGGTTCATCGGCGAACCAGTCTTGCGCGACCGGATTTTTCCGCCGACGCAGAACATTACCTATATCAATAATACGGTAAACGTGACGAACATCACCGTTCAGAACAATGTGGTCTACAACTACGGGCCGGATTACAACGTGGTGAACGCATATTCGGCGCGACCCATTCAGCGGCTCACAGTAGAGCGCGAGTCGGCGGCTGATTTGTCTACGGCGGCCAGATCGGGCGCGTTGACGAAGGTGCAGGGGAACAAACTCATGGTAGCTGCGCCGCTTCGGATCGCGAAGGCGCCGCCTAGCGCCAAACCGCAAGCTGTGAAAGCGAGAGTTGCGCAACCGAAAGTCGAACGCGGCTGGGCGGGTGTCGCTAACAAGGCGGAGCTCGAACAGAAGATTAAAACTGAAAATCCAAAGAACGTTCCGCCGCCCACGCATGCAGCCGGACGAGCAATCGGAAGCCCAGTGCCGGCTGGTGCTGGAACTCCAGCTGCGGCGGGAGCCAGGACGCCGGTCGTTACACCTGCAAAAGGTCAGCCCGGCAAACCAACGTCACCGGCTGGTTCACCCGCAACAGGCCAGCGGGGCAAACCTACACCCGCGGCTGCATCACCTGCGAGAGGTCAACTCGGCAAACCTACGCCAGCGGCTGCATCACCCGCCGCAGCAGGTCAGCGCGGCAAACCTACACCAGCTGGACGTCCGCGCCCGGGAGCGACTGCAATGCCGGGACAGGTCGGAGGCGCTTCGCCTTCGCCGTTTGAACGAGGCAAAGGCAGGCTCGGTGCGACGCCTGCGGGACCGCCCGCACATCTGTCGCCATCGCCATTTGACCGGAGTCCGCGGGGTGCCAAACCAGGCGAAGGAACCGGAGCAGCACGTCCAACACCGCCGACCTTCCGTCCTTCACCGCCAGCGGCCGAGCATGGCCAGCCGCCAGCGCGCACGCTGGGCGAGACTCCAAAGCCCGGTGGCGGCGCCGGCAATGTTCCGCCCGCCCGGGAGAAGGCAATCGAGCGCCAGAAATTCGGCACTCCTCCGCCAATGGGTGCAGCAGGGCATGAGCCTCGTGGCATG
>DATBDI010000200.1:0-4381 GCA_036270025.1 Candidatus Udaeobacter sp.
TGCGACTTATTCCCTGGGCCGGACAATTGCTTTCGAGCAACCGCAAGCGGAGATCGATCGAGCCAACCAGTTGCATGTTTTGCATTGCGCGGCGCCGCGGGCGTGGTCGTATTCCCGAATCGGCTTGAATGGCGAACTGCTCGCGCACTCTTCATTCATGGAAGCGAAAAGCCGGCCGCGGCTCGTCCATTCTGGAGATGGCGAGGTAGCGGTTCGCGGCGGTATTGTTGAGGCCCCTGTCGACAAATCGCGCAGCACGGCACCGAAACTTTCCGGCCGCCCGCCTGGTTTGTCACAAGAAGACCAGTAATGCCAACTCACTCTTCTCGGATTTACTCCCTGGTTGCAGGTTTGCTGGTCGCGCTTCTTGCGCACGGTGATTGCCTCGCCGCGAAAAGCAGCGGTGGCGCAGGTATGACTGTCGTGATCGATGCGGGACACGGTGGACATGATCGCGGCGGAATTCCCGGCCAGAGGATTGCGGAAAAAGATATGACACTGGACGTCGCACTGCGCCTTAGAAATGTGCTGTCAGCCAGCGGCTACAATGTTGTCATGACCCGCGACAGTGACGTCTTTATTCCGCTGGGAACGCGCGTGGCGATCGCTAACTCTTACCGCAACGCAATCTTCGTATGTGTTCACTTCAACGCCACTAATCGGGCCGGCGCCAGCGGCATAGAAACATATTTCTACGGCCGCGACAGTCTGGCACTTGCCTCAGCGATTCATCATTATGTGACCGGGGGCGCGCCTTCGAGTAACCGCCATGTCCGTCGCCGTGGCTATTTCGTGCTGCGTAAAACACGTATTCCGGCAGTGCTTGTGGAATGCGGCTTTCTGACAAACCCCACTGAAGCTGCATACATCCAGACCGCTTCGTACCGTCAAAAGCTCGCAGAAGAAATCGCCGCCGGCGTGGGCGGACGCAATTCTGTTGGCGGTAGCTTGTCAACGACGCGAGTCGCGACGAGCGAGACGATTCCGGTGCAGCCGTACATGGATCAAACGAAAGTGAGCAGTTCTGAACGGCGGTCGAAACGCTCACACAAAAAAAGCGCGCGAAAAAAGAAAAAATCATCCAAACCAGCCAGCTCAGAAGCAGGCTCGAGTTCAAGAAATCGGGAGGGCTGATTTGGACCTTCCGATCGTGACTTCGGCGCAAATGCGGGCCGCAGAACAAGCCGCATTTGCACGCGGAGTACAGGTCGAGGCGTTGATGGATCAGGCAGGCGCGGGCGTCGCGCAGGCGGTCAGCAAATTTTTTCCTAAACCTGGCACGTGCATTGTGTTCGCTGGAAAAGGTCACAATGCAGGGGATGCACTCGTCGCTGCAGCACTGTTGCGACGGCACGGATGGAAAATTGCAGTGGGGCTAGCTTTCAAGCGAGACGATTGCAGCGAGCTCATGCGCAAGAAGCTCGACGATTTGCTGGCCATTACACCGACGGTGTCGAATTGGGTGGACGGGTCCCAGAGTGATCCAGGCGTTACACTGCTGGAGCTTTTCGCCTATTTCGCTGATGATTTGTTTGCTGCGCAAAAAAGGATCGTAGCCGAGGAATACCTCGGCACTGCCGGTCCACTCATCATTCTCGATGGACTACTCGGCGTAGGCGCCAGACCGCCGCTGCGTGAGCCAATCCGCTGCGCGTGCCGTGCAATCAACCAATTGCACACCAGGAATGGCGCTTTTGTCTTTGCCGTCGATCTTCCGACCGGTCTCGACAGTGATGAAGGCAAACCGGATCGGGACTGCGTAATCGCGGATTTCACCGTCACGATCGGATTCGCCAAATCAGGTCTCCTCGCCGATGACGCACTGAATTTCGTCGGCAGACTTGAACTTGTGCAGTTGGAGGAGCTGCGCGCTCCCGGCAAAAAATCAAGGGAGATTATCGCCACGGCTGGCGCTTTTCGCGAATTGCTCCCCAGGCGTCCTTACAGCTCTTACAAAAACCAATACGGCCGCATTGCCGTTGTAGCTGGTTCGAAAGGATTCGTCGGCGCCGCTCTGATGACCACGCAGGGCGCGCTGTATGCAGGCGCAGGTCTGGTGGAGGTTTTCGTTCCGGAGGAGATCTACGAGATCGTCACAAGCGCGGCACCAATGGAAGCAATGGTCAAACCCATCACGTCGTATCGCGAGTTGCTCAAGGAAAAACCTGACGTGTGGGCGCTTGGACCCGGGCTCGGAAAATCTCGTGCGGATGAAATTCTCCAGCTGATTGAGAAAGCGCGGCAGCCCATGGTCGTTGATGCTGACGGGCTTAATATCTTGTCGGAAAAAACGGCAGCGCTTCGGCAGTCCAAAGGCAAACGGCTACTCACGCCTCACCCCGGCGAGATGAAACGCATTTTTCCCGCCGGGAAAGGATCGCGTCCCAAAATAGCAGCGACGTTCTGCCGTCGATTTGCAGTCACGCTTTTGTTAAAGGGCAGTCGCACGATCGTCGCTGAACGCGACCGTGCATTGAGCTTTAACACGACCGGTAACCCTGGAATGGCGACTGGAGGAATGGGGGATGTTCTCACCGGCGTGTGCGCCGGCTTGGCCGGACAGGGCTTGTCTCTTTACGACTGCGCGCGAATCGGAGCATGGCTATGCGGCCGCGCCGCGGAGATAGCGATCTTCAACGGCGAGCAGAGTGAACAATCGCTGCTGCCGTGTCACGTCTTGGAAAATCTCGGCGCAGCGTTCAAAGAACTACGAGAATCATCTGTCTAATTGTCATCTCGAGCAACTCGAGAGATCTCTGAATCTTGCTCGAACAGCTTGAGATTCCTCGACTCCGCTCCGCTTCGCTCGGAATGACAGCAGCCCGATCCAGAGCGAGAATAAACGCGCGGTGAATATTCAGACCGAAAGAGCCGAGGAGTACAAAGCACCAGTCGAAGAGACAGGTTGGAGCCGCATCAAGAAAGCGCTCGGGCCACTAACCGTGGTCGGCATCGTCGTCGCAAAGTTTTTCGCCAAGCTCAAGTTCGTCCTCCTACCGCTGCTGAAGTTCCTGCCGATCCTGCTGAAGTCTGGCGGCACGATGCTGCTGATGATCTGGGTCTACACACAACTGTGGGGCTGGCAATTCGCTCTCGGTTTTGTTCTTCTTTTGTTGGTCCACGAAAGCGGCCATTTGGTTGTCGCTAAGAAATTCGGTCTCAAAGTAGGCGCGCCGGTTTTCATTCCGTTCATGGGTGCGTTCATCGCACTTAAAGAAGCGCCGCGAAATGCCTGGATCGAAGCCTGCGTGGGCATTGGCGGCCCGATCCTTGGGAGCATTGGTGCATTAGTTTGCCACATGCTGGGCGAAACATTCGCCGCACCAGTGTTTATCGCGCTGGCGTGGTTCGGATATTTTCTCAATCTGTTTAATCTGACGCCGGTGGGAATGCTCGACGGTGGACGCATTGTGACAGCATTGTCCCGCTGGCTGTGGCTGCCCGGGTTCGCGCTGCTTGTGTGGTTCGGATGGAAATATCCAAATTTCGTCATCTGGCTGATCGTTCTCTTGTCCCTGCCCCGGATTTACTCGCTGTTCCGCAAACGCACCGAAGAGGAACGGCGCTACTTCGAGGTGACTCCGTCGCAGCGCTTGATCATGTCGGTGCTCTATTTCGGCCTGATTGCGATCTTGCTCTTTGGAATGCATGTCGCGCAGCACGATCTGCAGAACTACGGCGTACGTTCCCATGGCCACGGGCACGACGTGATCGTGCAATAGGCAATCAGCGAGTGGCGGTTTCCCAGCCGTCACACTCTTTGCCCCGACGGATTGGAAGCCGTCGTTGCGGGGAGACTCGCCGCGAAAACTTTCTCCGGTTCCAGCCCGGTTTGCCTGACGATCGAAATAAACCGTTTGTCCTCACGCAGAGGAACAAATTCTGGAGCGATACCTATGAAGTGCAGTGATGACGAATGTTCCTCGTACGCACACTGCAATTCGCGGATCGCGTCTTCATGTTCCTCTAGCACCACGTGCACATGAGCAATGGCGTCCCCGGGCGTGTAGCTCCCGCGACTTGCGCAAGCGGCTTTCAGAATTTCTCTAGCCTGCTTGCCGAGGTTCATCTTCCCGTACGTGATCGCAAGACCAAAAGGCGCTCGACCACTAATGCTCTGCGACTTCTGGTACAATGCGATCGCGTCATCGAAGCGCCCCAGTTCCCGGTAAAGTGCGGCGAGCAGCGGTTCGCCGTAGGCAAAGGTCGGATCGAGCTGCAACGCACGCTCGCCAGCAGCAATCGCTTCATCGATTAATCCAAAGTACCGGTAGATCTCGCAGGCGAAATTGCTCACCCACAGCGAAGCAGGATCAATTTTCGCCGTCCGACGCAAATACGTCAGCGCTTTGTCCCGCTCGCCCACGGCGGCATAAAATGC
>DATBDI010000201.1:0-9228 GCA_036270025.1 Candidatus Udaeobacter sp.
GTGGACATTGTAATAAATGTCGATCCGATCAGTCCGGCAAAGATCGTGTACTCGACTTCAAACATGCCTTTGATCTTGTCCCAACCGTGTTTCGCCGGGTCGAGACCGGTAGTGAGAAAATCTGAGATTCCAAAACCGCCGTGGCGTTGGACGATTTCGTTCCAGCCACCCGGGATTGCAGAGTAAAGCAACCCGAGCGCAATCAGCGCGCTGCCCATCATGATCGAAGCCTGAATAAAGTCGGTCCAGATAACAGCTTTGATGCCGCCGAGCGTTGTGTAGATCGCGGTCAACACGACGATGGCAATCGTCGAGCCGATGTAAATGTACAGCGTTTCTCTTTGACCGGGCCGCACGCCGCGGATCATTTCGTACGCGAGCGCCAGCGCAATCGCCGCGACGTACAGGCGGGCTCCGGAGGCGAGGAGCCGCGTAAACATGAAAATGGCTGATGCCGCGTTCTTTGTCGGCACTCCGAACCGAGCAGTGAGATACTCGTAGATCGAATAGACGTTGTAGTCGTAGTAAGGCTTAATGAAAATGTAGCTGACGAGGATGCGCGCCAGAATGGTCCCAAGCGCCAGTTGCAAATAAGTGAAGTTTCGCAATGCGAATCCTTCGCCCGGCGTTCCGAAGAAAGTGCCGGCGCTTGTCTCAGCCGCGATGATCGAAGCCAGCACGGCCCACCACGGAATTCGCCGGCCACCGAGCGCAAAGTCTTTGAGGCTTTCCTCCTTTCGTCCCATGTACAGGCCGATGGAGATGATCACGACAAAGTAAGTAAGAAGAACCCCCGAATCGATTGCCAGCCGCGCATCCATGTCGGCGGTGATTTAGCCACAGACGCTGTGGTGAGCGCTAGTCGAATCCATGGACACAGATTCACACAGATTATCCGGACCTCTTAATCGTGCTCATGCTCGTGCTCGAAATCGACGCTTGATGGCAAAACACGGATTTAACGGCATGACGAAATCCGAAAGACGAATGACGAAACAAATCCGAAGGACCAAAGCTCGAAACGGCAGCGAGCCGCGTAGGAAACCATTTTGTCATTCGTTCTTCGTCATTCCTTCGTCATTAGACATTCGTCATTCGTCATTATCTTCACGAATGTGATCGCGATTCCCGCGCCTGATTTCGATTTGGAGGAGACGCTGAACTCCGGGCAGGTCTTTCATTGGGAGAAGATCGGCAACGGATTTGCGGGGACAATCGGACAGTACGCGGTCTACGCGGAGCAAGAGGGCAATCTTTTAAAAGTTCGTTTTGGCGGGGCGCCAAAACCAACACGCGAGACGCGTATGCTCCCCAGAATTGCCGCGCATTATTTTGCGCTCGATCATCCGTTGCGGGAGATCTGCGCCTCATTCCCGAAAGATCCGAGCATGAATGCGGCGCGCGATTTTTGCCGTGGGTTGCGCATCATGCGCCAGCCAAAATGGGAGTGCCTGGCGACGTTCATCTGTTCGTCCATGAAACAGGTGACGCATATCCGGCAAATTTCGCTGGCGCTCCGGAGGCGCTTCGGTCAACAACACACGATCGATGATCACGTGGTCTACACTTTTCCGGCGCCGCAGCGCATCGCGCGCGCTTCCGAGAAGCAGTTGCACGAATGCAAACTCGGGTATCGCGCCAAAAACCTGCGCGCGACCGCGCAGTTGGTCGCTTCGGGCGAATGCGATTTGGAAACATGGTCCGAGCTTCCCGATGACGAGCTAGGACAAAAATTATGCGTGTTGCCCGGCGTTGGTCCGAAGATCGCAAACTGCGTGATGCTGTTTGCCTACGAGCGGCTTCGCGCGTTTCCGATCGATGTCTGGATCGAACGCGTTTTGAGAGAGCAGTATTTCGCGCGTGGAAAGAAAATCACGACACGGCAACTGCGTGAGTTTTCGCAGACATATTTTGGCGAGCACAGTGGCTACGCCCAGCAGTACTTGTTTCATCATGCCCGGATGAATGGACGAAACGGGAGTAGCTCGAGAGATTCCTCGACTCCGCTTCGCTTCGCTCGGAATGACAAATAGACAATGCGGCGGACATTCCGGGGAGCGCGCGCGTCTCGCGTGCTGGTGATCGCGTCCTCGCGATCACGGACTTTCGCTCCGGTGGTGCTGCGCAGGAATCCACCCCCGAAAGATTGTTTCGGCGCGACGCCGAAACCAGCACGCGAGACGCATGCGCTCCCCGGACCCTGCGCTCAAGTTGTCAGCGCCTCCAGCGTGGGATAGTGTTCCCGGCTTGTTACCTGAGAAAACTCTAAGCCAGACTCCTGCTCATTCCTAAGAGAACGCTCTCATGACGACGGCTGACATCATGTTCGCCCAGCCGGGCAATTCCGAAAGCTTTCGCGATCACGAGTACAACGCGCGCACGATCTTTTGGGCGCTGCTTGTGGCGATTTTAATTCACGTGATCGCAGCATTATTGCTGGCTGTTTTCAGCGGCGTTTTCTCACCAGCCGTTCCGTTTGAGGAAAAGCCGGTTGAACTCACACTCATGGATACGTCGTCCGTCACGGCTCCAAAGAATTCCGCATTCATCGAAACGGACGAATCGAAAAAAGCGCCTGAGCCGAAAGAGAAAACATTCGAATCGAACGCCAATTCCATTGGAGCGAGCGAGCTGGCGGCCGCCGGTGAAATGCCGTTGCCATCGCAAACCGGGAAAGACCAGCCGCTCATGGATTTCGAGACAAATCCCCATTCGGCCGACTCGAAGGGAGCGCAACCGCAGCAGCAGTCGAACGCCGCGCCGGAACAAAAACAGGTGCCTGCGCCGGATTCGGCTCCGATCACCGCCGCGGAGCAATTTGCCTTGCTGACCCAAAAGTCAGCCGCTGCGCTGGACCATGCCGCTCAAACGCCGCAAGCCTCATCTGCGTATCGGCGGATGAAGCAGCGCACCAACATCATGGGCAATATCACCAATCATGGGATTTCCTCCGTCAACGCTCTGGGCACACCCCTCGGCCGATATCAAAAGATCGTGGCCGATTCGATTGGGTCCCGCTGGTATACCTTTGTGGAGCAGAAGCGGGATTTGATCACCATCGGGACTCTGCGGCTTCGATTTAACATCGATCGAAGCGGCGAGGTGAAGAAGCTCAAAATCACCGAGAACACTTCGAACGAGTCATTCGCCAACGTTTGCGTGCAATCCGTGCTGGAAGCGCATCTTCCGCCGATTCCTGACGATGTCGCCGCAACGTTGCCGCCGGATGGATTGGAAGTGGACGGCCTCGGATTCATCATTTTTCCAAACAGATGATCGCTGTGTTGATTATTGCCGGAATTCTGGATGCGGTGCTCGGATTTTTTTCTCGAGGCGGGCTCTTCATGTGGCCGCTGCTGGCCTGCTCGATTGTGTCGGTGACAACAATGATTTTGCGCGGCCGCGCGTTGCGAAGAAAAGACGTGATGCCAGTGATGGTTGAATCGGAGATGGAACACCTGGTGCCGGGTGAAAGTCCCGAGCGTCTGTCACGCATCGTGCATCATGATGGTTCGTCGCTCGCGCGTATTACTCGCGTGGCATTGCAATATCTGCGCGCCGCGCGTTCCGAAAACATCGAAGCCGTTCAAACGCGTGCGCGTCACGAGATGGTGCGATTGGAGAGAGGCCTCATCGTTCTGGAAGTCATCGTAGGCATTGCTCCGCTGCTTGGGTTGATTGGCGCCGTGTCGGGATTGGTGCACGTCTTTTCGCACCTGGGCCTCAGCGGCGGCGCGTCGGACACGCGTCAGATCGCGCTGGGCATCGCGGAAGCATTGAATGCCACTGTATTCGGACTTTCCATCGCTGTGCCGACACTGATCGGGTTCACCTATTTCTCTCGAAAAGTAGAAGTGATGTCAGTGGAGATGGAAACGTTGGTAGTGGAGTTGATCAATAAACTTTATTACGGCCGCTCCACGCGCGAATTTGAACCGGCAAAGACGTCGCCCGGCGCGCAAGTGTCAATTCCAACGCGGGTAGCGTGAGACGCCCGGCGCACGTGATCAGATGAAGTTTGCGGTGCGAAAAAGGCGGGCGCCCGTCATCATCATCGTTTCGCTCGTCGATATTCTCATCATTCTTCTGATCTTTTTTGTCGTCTCGACGACGTTCAAAAGAGACCAGCCAGAGGTCCAAATCAATTTGCCGGAGTCCAAGACCGCACAGAAACGGCCGTCCGAACTCGAGCATGCGATTGTGAGTATCGACCAAAATGACGAGATCAAACTGGACGGCCGCACGACCAATGTGGACGAACTCGAAAACGCCGTGCGCGGTCTCCCCGAACAACGCAGATCAACGCTTGTGCTGCAGGCGGATAAGAAAGCATCGTTCGGCACGATTATTAAGGTGATGGACGCGCTAAAGCTCGCAGGGGTGAAAAATCTGCCGGCATTCACCCGCGAAGAAAAATGATCCTGCGAATTTTTCATTACGGCGACCCGATCCTGCGGGCCAAGGGCAAGCCGATCGAGAACATCGACGATCGAATTCGGGAGCTTGCTGCGAACATGATCGAGACGATGCACGCGGCGCACGGCGTCGGCCTGGCGGCGCAGCAGATCGGTGAACCGTTGCAGCTCACAGTGCTCGATGTTTCGCCGGTCGAGGATCGACCGAGCACATTGAAGTTAAATGGCGCAGAAGTTGACCCGAAGACTCCGATGCCGCTGGTGCTAATTAATCCGGAAATTGAACTCGTTGGTCAAAGTGAAGCCGGAGTGGAAGGTTGCCTCAGTTTCCCGGAAATCACCGGCGACGTCGAACGCGCGCAGTCAGTGAGAGTGCGCGCGCAGACTTTGGAAGCCGGGACAATCGAAATCGAAGCGAGCGGATTTCTTGCCCGCGCAATTCAGCACGAGCACGATCATCTCCACGGTATCTTGTTCATCGATCGAATGAGCTCCGCGGCAAAAGCTGCGTTGGCGAGTCGACTGAAACGATTGCAGAAACAAACCAAACGCGGCACCGGGATTCGCCCAGAAGAAGAACGATCACTTGTGACCGAGACAACGCTGTAGCGGTCGGAAGATAGGCTTCCAGCCTGTCTCGGCAGGCAGGCATCTTGCCTGCCTTTGCATGGACTGACTGCGTCCAGTCTTGGAGAATCCCAAGAGTCTGCAGGCTGGAAGCCTGCAGTCCGAGACAGCCAAGATGGCTATCTTCCGGTCAGAAATCCTGTCAACGGACTCGTCGCAGCTGCCACACTGAGTTTTTCTGCTAATCCGATCTCGCGCGCTTCGCGACCGGCTTCGATCGCTTTCCTGAACGCTTTCGCCATGCGAACAGGATCGGACGCGATTGCGATCGCGGTATTCACCAGGACAGCGTCAGCGCCCATTTCCATCGCTTCAGCTGCGTGACTCGGTACGCCGAGTCCCGCATCGACAACAACGGGCACCGTTGCCTGTTCGATGATGATCTCGATTTGCAAACGCGCTTCGATCCCCCGATTGCTGCCGATCGGCGAGCCGAGCGGCATTACCGTCGCCGTACCGACGTCCTGCAACCGTTTCGCCAACACCGGATCGGCGTTGATGTAGGGAAGAACGGTGAACCCTTCTTTCACCAGAAGTTCTGCCGCCGCCAATGTCTCAACAGGATCCGGAAGCAAATAGCGCGGATCCGGGTGAATCTCGAGCTTGATCCATTTCGGCAAGCCTGCGCTCGCCGCCAACCGCGCTAGCCGCACAGCCTCATCTGCATTGCGTGCGCCGCTGGTGTTCGGCAAAAGAAGAAAACGTTTCGGGTCGATAAAATCGAGAATGTTGGCGAACGGATCGTGTTTTCCGGTGAGATCAGCTCGCCGCAAGGCGACTGTCACAAGTTCCGTGCCGCTGGCAATCAGCGCGTCACGCATCAACTCGTTCGACGCGAATTTTCCCGTCCCAACAAGCAGTCGCGACGTGAACTCGCGATCGGCAATTTTCAGTTTCGAGGGCTTGTCAGCCATTGGAAAAAGGTAAACGAACTAGCGCGAGCGTGCGAGTGTTGATCTCTGGGGAGCAAGTTTCTGCTTGTACGAAGTACGTTGAGGCGGCACATTCATCTCCGTGACGAAATTCCAGCTGCACCACCAGGATTGCATAGCAGGCATGTCGCTGTTGACGGACCAAAGCGTCGATGTTGTTGTGACATCGCCGCCATACAACATCGGTGTTCGTTACCGGCAATTCTCCGACCGGCAGGACAGACGATCGTACTTAAAGTGGTGCGCCGAATGGGCAGCACAAATTGAGCGCGTCCTAAACCCGAACGGTTCTTTCTTTGTCAACATCGGCGGCCCGCCATCGAACCCAATGTTGCCGCACGAAATCGTCATGACATTGCGCGAGCTATTCGTCCTGCAAAACACGATTCACTGGGTCAAATCGATCGCGATCGAAGCGGCGAGTAGTAAATCGAGCGACCCTCACCTAAATCCTCTCAGCGCTCCGCCCGGTCGCGATCCCAGCCCGGACGCGAAGCGCCAGGTCAGGGTCGAAAATAGCACCAAAACGTACGGCCATTTCAAGCCGATCAGTTCCAAACGGTTTCTGAACGATTGTCATGAATACATTTTTCATTTTACAAAGACCGGCCGCGTTCAACTGGACCGGCTCGCGCTGGGCGTTCCGTATCAGGACAAGAGCAACATCGCGCGCTGGCGGCATGCACGCGGGAGGGATGTTCGTTGTCGCGGCAATACATGGTTCGTCCCGTACGAAACAATTCAGAATCGGGAGAAAGAGCGGCCGCACCCTGCGACATTCCCGATTCAGCTCGCCGAATGGTGCGTCAAATTGCATGGCGTTTCACATGTCGAAACAATGCTCGATCCATTTTTGGGGATTGGAAATTCAGCCGTTGCGGCAACGCGCTGCGGTGTGAAAAGGTTTATCGGATTTGAAATTGATGATACTTACCTCGCGGAAGCGAAGCGTCGGATTGGGTAGCGGTCGCCGCGGCGACTTGGTTCGGCGTTCGCGCCGAAACGATCTTTTCTTTAGCTTTGTTCCTCTTGAGGATGAGAACCCAGAGAGAAAGTTCGCGACCGCGAGGACGCGCTCGCCAGCACGCGAGACGCGTGCGCTACCCAGATCCGTTGCTCTTCGGTGTGCTGATCGTTTTCGTGCTGAACATTGCACCGACTACAATGTCCGCTGCCCCCCTGACGTTCGCAGGAACACCTTTCACGCCCGGTTCCACCGTTAAGGCTAACGTTCCTCTGAACGCGCAGGAGAAATCTTTGGCCGCGCAAGGAGGAAACGTTGTGCCATCGAATGCAGTCGCCACGCTGGCGACTCCGGCGAATTTCGACCCGCGAAGGAGCTGGCCGGTATTGGTGATTTGTTCCACCAGCGATTTCAAACGCCAGAACCGGGATGATCTCGCTGATTTTTATCGCAGAGTCGGCCTTGCTGATGGTTGGCTACTGCTTGCCGGAGATGGTCCGCAGCATGCGCGCAGCGATACTGTGGCCTGGCGGGAGGCGATGACGCTTGCCGCCATTGACGCGCTTCACCGCAGTTTTTCAGGCTCCGACAGGTGGCCGGTCGCGTGCGCGGGTTTTTCTGGAGGAGGAAAAGGCGTTGGTTACGTCGCACCGATGGTTGCGAAGAGTGGTTGTCGCGTCAGCGGGATTTACATGACCGGTGCGAACGAAGATCACCTCAGCGACGGTTACACCAGAATCCGGCCGGGCGCCGATTTTCTTACTACGCCAATTTACGTCGCCGCCGGGCGAGATGATCGAATCGCGACTGTTGAGCAGCAGTACAATGTCGCCGGCTCAATCAAGCGAACCGGATTTCAGCGCATTCGAATCGGCACGTTTCACGGCGGCCACGAAGTCAACGACGCCCAAACCTCCATTGCCTTGCGCTGGTTCCGCGAACTGACGAAGTAAGCCGAGCTGAACGCGGGAAGTAGGCGGCGAGTTGTAACTGGTCATTCCGAGCGGAAGCGAGGAACCTCCCATTCGAAGCTTTGATTACACATCCTTTCTTGTGTGACCGTTCCAGTTTGTGAGGGGTCCCTCACTGCGTTCGGGATGACATACCAGAAGCGCGAATCGCCGCCGCAAGGCCTTTAGGATCATTAGTGCCTAAGGCAAACTTCCTGCCATCACGCAACGTGATCGCCACAGCGTCGAAGCCGGAAACGTTGTAGAGCCAACCGTACGGCGTCAGGTGAATTCCCCACCCGTACCACCATCGAATACGAATGGGATCGCATCCGCCAATCTCCGCAAGCCGCACTTTCTTGCGGATGATTCCGATCCCAAACGAGGCGCATAAGGTTTCTCCATCAATTGAAATCCTGAGTTTGTAGAACAGCACGAGCGCAATCACCAGGATCACCAAAACGAGTGCGGGCGGCTGCCGATGAGACGAGGATCCAGCGAATGCCCCACTTGCAATTAAAATGATCGCCGCAAGCGGCCAAATTATCGCGTGACCGATCTGCGTTGTGCTCGTATCGCGTCACAGCAGCTTGTCGGTCGAAACGTTTGGACCTGTCGCTTGCTGAAATTTCTCCAGTGATTTGACCAGATTTCCCGGCAACGGCCGGACGCGATCGAAAATGCGGGGCGCCAGCGGTTGCGCTGTTGTGTAGCCGGCGGCGAACATTTCCAACTTCGAATCGAGATTGTCGATGTAATGCAGTGCCATCGCCTCCGGCGTTTTCGGTTCAACCGGTGAACCCAGGTCTTTCTGGCCATGATGCGAACCAATCAGATGTAGCAGATGCAGGCGCACATCTTCGGAAGCCGGCGAATACGTTTTCCAGAGATCTGCATTTTCGGCGCTCAGTTTTCGCCAGAGCGAATTCACAATCTCCAGTCCGATGGAAATGTGGCCGACCAGTTCGCCTAGTTCATCGTAATCCATAACAAACCCAGTCTCCGAGAATTGGTTTTCCCAAAGCTTGCCGGAGTCGTGAAACAGAACTCCGGCGATGAGCAGATCAACATTGAGTTGCGGATACGCGGGCGCGATCGCCTTCGCCACGCGCATCATTTGCGCCGTGTGCTCGACCAGTCCGCCGCGCCGCGCATGATGATATTTGCGCGCAGCTGCGGCGCGACGAAACCGTTCGCCCCAATCTTGTAGAAACGCCTGGCACAATGCGTGCAGCCGCGGGTCGGTAAGGCTGTGGGTCGTCTGCGAGATAAACTCCCAGTCGCCGCTCTGTTTGGCGCGCAAATCGGTGGGGCCTTGGAGCAGCTCCTTTATTTCCTGC
>DATBDI010000202.1:0-2446 GCA_036270025.1 Candidatus Udaeobacter sp.
TCCGCTGTATCTCGCCTTCCTCGGCGACATGGACGGCGAGGAGGAGGCATTCCTTAACGAACTGGTGAGACGTGCGTCCGACGGCTTGCGCGCGATCTTTTCATGCTGCCATGGATTCGCGTCCAACACCGATCTTATGGCTTGGATGAAGCTGCTGCGCAGTCCCGCCAGCGCGGTTTACGTAAACACACGCGGACGTACTGTGCGGCGGATCCGCGAAGAAGCCGCATTGCAGGATGCGATCGAAAGCCATCTTGCGAGCCAGGCGTCTTCGTTTGAGGGTCTGCCGGCCGGGGAAATTCATGCGCAGTTAAAGCGGTTCGTGGAGGTGGAAAAATCCGCCGGCCGCATCGCGTTGTCCGACGAGGAGGCAACGCCGCTTGGCTGGTGGATCAGAAAAATGTTGCACCTGATCTGCGTGCCCTTGTTGGTGTTACTGGCGTCGCCGCTGCTGATTCTGACCGCTCCATTCTATCTCTTTCAGCTTCGCCGCCTGGAGAGGACCGATCCGGAACCCTACATCGTCGTCGACGATACCCAATTCGAGACCCTGGCAAAGGCGGAAGATCATGATGTTACGAATCCATACAGTGCGCTGGGTAGCTTAAAACCCGGCCTCTTGCGGCGCGTGACCCTCAGAGCTGTCCTTTTGGTGATCGACTACGCAACGCGACACATCATCAAACCCGGACGTCTGGGGCGCGTTCGCACGATCCACTTCGCGCGCTGGGTGCTGATCGGCGGTACCGAGCGGCTGAGTTTTTTCAGCAACTATGACGGCGGCAATGAGAGCTACATGGACGACTTCATCAATAAGCTCGGGTTCGGCCTCAATGTTTTTACCAGCAATGGCATCGGCTATCCCAGAACCGATTGGCTGCTCCGGGGCGGCAGCGCCGACGAACGCCGCTTCAAGGAGTTCCAGCGACGCCACACCGTGCTGACGCAGGTTTGGTACAAGGCTTATCCAGGTTTGACCGCCGTCGATTTGGATAGGAATACGCGGATCCGTCGAGGATTGGAATCCTCGTGGATCAGCGAACAAGCGGCCCGTGAATGGCTTGCCCTGCTATGACATACAGCCTGGTCGATTACGCGGACGTGCAAGGTTTGGTGCGCTTTGGTTACGGTCGCATGACCAGCGCATCCTATGCACTCGTGCGCGTGAAAAACGTGCCTGCGGCGAAAGCCTGGTTGCGAGCGGCTCCGGTCACCAATGCGGTGGAAAAGAGCACACCGCCGACCACGGCCCTGCAGATCGCGTTCACGGCGCCCGGCCTGACGGAGCTCGGCTTGCCAGACTCCGTGATGGAAGGCTTCTCACGCGAGTTCCGCACCGGTATGAACAAAGATTACGGCACGCGGCTGCTGGGTGACGTGGATCGTAACGCCCCCGAGCATTGGGATTGGGGCGGCCCCGGGAGCGAACCACATCTCCTGGTAATGTTTTTCGCCGAGCCCGAACGCTTCGATTCTTTTGTCCAAAGCACCAAAGGTAACACTTGGAGCGACGCATTCGAGAAGGTGATCTGGCTTGGCACGAGCGATCTCGACAGAGATGAACCATTTGGTTTCGCCGATGGCATTAGCCAGCCGCAGATCGACTGGGAGCAGGAGCGACAAACGCCATGCACACAATTGGAATACACCAACGTTATCGCGCTGGGTGAGTTCCTGCTCGGCTATCGCAATGAATACGGAAAATTTACCGATCGGCCTTTACTGGACCCGGAGGCGGCGAACGCGGAATTACTGCCCGCTGTGGATGCGCCTGCGAAAAAAGATCTGGGGCGCAACGGGACCTATCTTGTCATGCGACAATTGGAACAGGACGTCCGCGAGTTTTGGAAGTTCCTCTATGAGCAAGGCGGTGGAAATCTCGCGGACGCTAGCCAGCTGGGCGCGAAAATGGTCGGCCGTACGCGAGCAGGCGATCCCTTGGTGCCGATCCAAGCTGAATCGATTCCCGGGACAGAGCCACGCACCGTTAAGCAGAATCAATTTACATACGAAGCTGATCCAGCGGGCGCGCGTTGTCCTTTCGGTGCACACATTAGGCGCGCGAATCCAAGGAACAGCGACTTCCCCGAGCGACGCATCGGCGCGCTAAGAAAACTCATCATCATGCTCGGTTTTGGTCCGAAGGGTTTCTACGACGATCTGACCTCATCGGTTCGTTTCCATCGTATTCTGCGGCGCGGCCGGGAGTACGGTTCGGAATTATCACCCGAGCAGGCGCTCGAGCCTGCGCCGGACGAGGAGCCGCCGCGCGGGCTAAACTTCATCTGTCTCAATGCCAATATTTCGCGCCAGTTCGAGTTCTTGCAAAACGCATGGATTGCAAGCACCAAGTTCTCCGGCTTGACTGGAGAAAGCGACCCGCTGCTTGGCAGTCGCGAGCCGACAGCGGACTGCCCAGTTGGCGGCGCTTTCACGATTCCCAAGG
>DATBDI010000203.1:0-4934 GCA_036270025.1 Candidatus Udaeobacter sp.
TTCCTTAGGCTTCAAATGATGAACGGCAGCTTCGCCCAGAAAATATTCACCGTGCCAGCCGTGATCGTGCATTCCGAGAATGTGCAGCAGCGTGGATTTGCCCGCGCCGGACGGGCCCATCACAGAAACAAAGTCGCCTTCCTCGACGTCTAAATTGATCTCGCGCAGGACGTAAAAAAACTTCTCCTTTGCGAGAGGATAACTGCGCTCCAGGTTTCGAAGTTTGATCATAGTAAATTGGAAATTTTGTTCATTCGACGCGCAGGGCTTCAATTGGATCTACGAGGCTGGCGCGCCGAGCGGGCAAAAAGCAGGCGATCAACGCCACCAGTGAAAGCGTTAGCAGCGCGCTGATCAGCGCCGCAGGGTCTAACGGTGCCACGTCGTAGAGGACGCTTCTCAAGGCGCGACTGGCGACAAAGGCGCCGAGCAATCCCGCAGCGAGTCCGATTCCGACAAGAACCGCCCCTTGACCGAGGACAAGCCGCAGGACATCACCGCGGCTGGCACCGAGGGCAAACCGGATGCCCATTTCGCGTGTGCGTTGGGTTACAATTAATGCCATGACCCCGTAAAGCCCGATACTCGCGAGGATCAGCGCGAGTCCCGCAAACACACCGAGTAACGTCATTGTCAGACGCTGCGACGCGAGGCCGTCTTCGATGTTTTCCTCCATTGTTGCGATATCGGAAACGGCCTGGTCGCTGTCCAGCGCCGTGATTTGCTCTTTGATTGGAGTGACCAGGGAATTTGGGTTGAATCCTGCCTGGGCGCGAACCATTAGATTCTGCTTGCCGTTCGCAAACTGCGACGCGCTGAAATACATCATTGGCAAGTTGCGCGCGTCCTCTTTTTCACCCGGGGAATTGTTCCGTGTATGCGGCACAATTCCAATGATGGTGAGCGGGACGCCATTCGCTGTCGGCAGTCCGATGGTAAGCGGATCGTCGATCTGTTTGCCGATCGGGTCGCTGCCAGGAAAGAATTTTTGCGCGGCAAGCTCATCGATCACGACCGTTCCCGGGCGACCCCTCACATCTTCCGGTCCGAAATCTTTGCCGCGAAGCAGCGGCATACCAAGCCCGCGAAAGTAATCAGGTGAAACAATTGCCATCTCACTGATCGGCTCCTGGCCGGGAGGATCAGGCGGCGTGCCCGTAATATGGAGTGAGCTATCCCATTGGTGATGATCAAATGGTTCGTTGTTGGAAATCGCCGCTGCGCTTACACCCGGGAGCCGTCTCACTCGCTCAAGCAATTGATCGTAAAAGCGAATGATCTTCTCCGGCGAATCGTACCGCGATGGCGGAAGTGCAATGCTCATGGTCAAAACTCCACGCGGATTGAATCCAAGCGGCACCTGTTGCGAACGCCAGAAACTCTTCAACGTCAGGCCCGCCGCCGCGAGCAGCAGGACCGCAAGAGCAACTTGCGCAATCACCAGGATTGCCCGGGCCCGCTGTCGTTGAGCGCCGCTACTGCCGCGCGTGCCCTCTTCGTGTAACTCGGCGGCCATCGAAGCCGTGTTCGAGACGCGCAATGCGGGCCACACTCCAACGAGCAGTCCGGCGATCATCGAAATGATGCCTGTGGTCACAAGGACGAAACCGTCGATATTCGTTTCTTGAAATCGCGGCACGTTAGGCGGAACAAGCCAGCGAATTGCGTCAAGGCTCCACACGGCGATTAGCACGGCACAAACGCCGCCTATTAAGGCGATAACTCCGCTTTCCACCAATACCTGGCGCGCCAAATCCCAGCGGCTGGCACCAAGCGCGGCCCGCACGGCGAGTTCTTTGCGGCGCGCAACACCGCGCGCGAGTTGAAGGTTCGCTACATTCGCGCACGCGATCAACAGGACGCAGCCTACGGCTGCAAGCAGTACGCAAAGAAGAGATCGATATTGGCCTACGGAAAATTCGAGCAGCAACTTTGCGGAAATCTGCCGGCCGGTGTTCGAATCCGGAAAGCGCCGCGAAAGATCGGCCGCGATGGTGTCGAGCTCCGCGATTGCCTGCTTCAGTGTCGCTCCCGATTTTAGGCGGCCCAGACACGAAAAAGCGTCGTGATTTCCACGCGACAGGAAATCGTGATCGGCACGCAAATCTGCGAGCGGCAGAAAGACGTCGCAGTTTCGCGGGAAACGAAGACGCTGCGAGACAACGCCGATAATCTCACGCGGCACGCCATCGATATTCAATCGTTGTCCGATCGCAGTCGGCAATGCCCCGAATTGCGTCCGCCAAACTCGCTCGCTGATCAGCGCTACTTTCGCTGCGCCGGGAACGTCGTCGCTCTCGACAAAATCACGGCCAATCAGCGGCGGCACTCGCAAGATTGACAAATAATTCGCAGTCACACGCGTTGCTCGAATTGCTTCCGCAGCCGATTTTCCGTCAAGAGCAGAAAGGCTGACACGCTCCGCTCTTGCCAGCCCGAGATCGGTAAAGCTCTTCTGTGCGGCGCGCCAATCGAGATAATTCATGTAGCTGACTGAGCCCGATTCGAAACCCGCAGGCCCCAGCAACCTCTCACGCAGCAACACCAATTGCTCCGAATGCGGATACGGCAGCGGCCGCAGCAAGACCGCATTCACGACGCTGAAAATCGCTGTGTTGGCGCCGATACCAAGCGCGAGCACAAGGACGGCGATTAACGTAAACCCAGGCGATTTACGGAGCTGCCGCAGAGCGAACGTGAGATCCTTCATATCATTCGGCGTGAAGCGCGACCATTGGATCGGCTTTGGTTGCACGCATGGCTGGTAGATAACTTGCGGCCAATGCGACAGCAGCGAGGAAGATGCTGACCAGCACGAAGGTTGCCGTGTCGAATGCGCTCACATTGTAGAGCAACGCCCGCAACGTGCCCGTGCACATTAGTGCGACGACGAGTCCGATGGCCGCTCCCGCAGAAATGAGCTTTAGCGAGTGGCCGAGGATCAGCTTCAGAACGTCACTGCGCTGCGCTCCAAGCGCCATCCGCACACCAATCTCCTGCGTGCGTTGAACAACGAGAAACGACATCACACCGTAAATGCCGACACTCGCAAGTAACACAGCGACGCCCGCAAATACTGCGAGCAAGACAACAGACAGCCGCCGCGGCGCGACCGAATCGGCGACCACGCTGTCGAATGTGCGAACATTCGCGAGAGGCACCGCAGAATCGATCGCCTGAATTTCGCGCCGAATCGCTGGAAGCAAGCTCCCCGTGTCCTGGTTGCTCCTGACCACGTAGATTGTCGTAAAGTACGCGTCCTGAGCGAATGGAACGTACATTTCCGGTTTAGGATCAACATCCAAAGCGAAATGGCGCACGTCGCCAACAACTCCGACGATCGTAATCCAATTCGGGTGCTCGGACATTCCTCCCATGACGATCCGTTTTCCGAGCGCGTCCTCGTTCGGCCAAAATTTTTTGGCAAAAGCTTGATTCACGATGATCACCGGCGGTGCGTCCGCGTTGTCAGCATCCGTGAAGAATCTGCCTTTAATCAGTGGTATCTCGAGCGCGCGAAAATAATCCGGAGAAACCTGGCGGTTTTCTTCGTCGGGACTCGGAGTGCGATCATTCGATGGTCGACCTTCGATGGCAAAGGATGAATCGCTGTTTGTCCCGGCGAGCGGCAAAATCGTGCTGAATCCGGCAGCCTGAACACCCGGAAGCGCCGCGAGTCGACGTTGCGCCTCGTTGTTGAAACGAACGATCGACGGATCATTTGGATATTGAATCTTCGGCAGGGAAACCTCGAAAGTCAGAGCATTGCGTGGATTGAAACCGGCATTCACGTTTTGCAGGCGCGCGAAACTTTTCATCAGAAGTCCGGCGCCGCTAAGCAGGACGAGCGCAAGCGCGACTTCAGCAATGACGAGACCATTGCGCAAACGATTGCGTGCCGTGCCTTGCGTTGAGCTTCGGCCGCCTTCTTTGAGTGCTTCGGTTAGTTCCGGTCGCGCGCTGGCAAGACCGGGAACGAGACCGAAAATCATTCCTGTGCCGACAGCAATCGCCATCGTCACGCCCAGGACGCCAAGATCGACGTTCACCTCGCGCAGGCGTGGCACCGTTTGCGCGCCGATAACTTTCAATGATTCCACGCCCCACAAGGCGAGAAGAACGCCTGCAACTCCACCAATCAGCGCCAGCAAGACGCTTTCGGTTAGAACTTGTTTGAGCAATCGCAGCGGACCCGCGCCCAGTGCCACCCGAATAGCCATTTCGCGTTCCCGCGCGGCAGCGCGCGCCAGCAACATTGTCGTTAGATTCGCGCAGGCGATCAGCAGGACGAGAACAACAGCGCTGACCAAAATAAGCAGAGCCGGACGCATCCCGCCCACCGCCAGGTCGTGCAACGGAAAGACATCGCCGCCGAAGCTGTTGTCCTGCGAATAATTGTTCGGATGCTCACGGCGCATCTGCGCGTTAATCGTCTCGATCTCTGCCTGTGCCTTCGCGACCGACGCCCCAGGCGCCAAGCGTCCGATTACCGCGAAACCGCGGGAGTAACGCGCTTTCATCTGATCATCGGTGAACGCGAGTGGCTGCCAAATCTCGGCGCGCCCGCCAAATTGGCCGCCGTTGCCGAGGTTGAAAAGCTGAAGCGGAAAATCAAAACCCGCCGGCATCACGCCGACCACGGTGAAGCTTTTGCCGTTGAGGAGAAGTTTCGTCCCGATAATCTGCGGGTCGCTGTTGAACCGGCGCTCCCACAGACGCGCGCTGATAATCACGACGTCGTCACGGCCGAGCGTGCACTCTTCGGGTTCGAAGAATCGCCCCTTGATTGGTGGAACACCAAGCAACGGCAACACGGCCGCGGTGACAGTAGCGCCTGAAATCCGCTCCGGTTTATCCTCTCCTGCAAGATTGAAATTTGTGTAACTGAACGCGCCGAGTTTTTCGAAACTGTGCGCTCGCGTTTCGTAATCGGT
>DATBDI010000204.1:0-3096 GCA_036270025.1 Candidatus Udaeobacter sp.
CAGCGCGAGGCCGCGATTCTCAAGGAGCGAACTCGCATGGCGCGCGATATTCACGACACGCTCGCCCAAGGATTCACTGGTGTAATTATTCAAATGGAAGCGGCCGAAGAAGCACTGTTGGAGCAAGACCCGCAGCACGCGATGGGACACGTCCGCCGCGCGCGAGAACTGGCGCGCGACAGCCTCGGCGAAGCGCGCCGATCCGTGCACGCACTTCGACCGCAGGCGCTCGAGAAAGCCGGATTCGCCGATGCGCTAAAGGCCATCATCAAAAACACAGCGGCGGGCACGCCTTTGCGAACGGAGTTCCGAGTGCAGGGGAAGCCGCGCCAACTCGCGCCAGGTATTGAGGAGAATTTGCTGCATATCGGGCAGGAAGCGCTGACCAACGCACTAAAGCACGCGCGGGCGAGCAAGTTCCAGGCGCGGCTCTCCTTCGATTCCGAAATAGTTTCACTCGAGCTTAGCGACAACGGAGATGGTTTCACGGTCGATACCGGAAACGGCGGAGGTATCGGCCTGATCGGCATGAAGGAGCGCGCCGACCAGATCGGCGCGAGTCTAAGCATTTCCAGTAAACCCGGTGCGGGAACGCGGATCGTCGCTGTCTCCCCTTACCAAGAGTCATTAATGAAATGAAAACAGCAAAGGACAAAAAGAATAGGGCAATGGAAGGGAAGAAGAAACAATGCATTCGGATCCTCATAGCGGACGATCATAGCGTCGTTCGCGAGGGATTGGCCTCACTGGTTAAACGCAAGTCGGATATGACCGTCGTTGCGGAGGCCAGCAACGGCCGTGAGGCTGTCGATCTGTGGAAGGAACATCGACCCGACGTCATCTTGCTCGACCTGCGCATGCCCGAGCTGGACGGAGTCGGCGCGATCAAGGAAATTCGTGGCCTCGATGAGAACGCACACATCGTGGTCCTGACCACGTTTGATGGCGATGAAGACATCTATCGCGCTATTAAAGCGGGCGCGAAAGGTTATCTTTTGAAGGACACGGCGCGCGAAGCTCTAATGGAGTGCATCCGCAGCGTGCACGCTGGTAAGACCTGCATACCACCTATGCTGGCCGCCAAGCTCGCAGACCGCGTCAGTGGCGAAGCACTTAGCGCGCGCGAGATAGAAGTCCTGCAACGTGTTGCTGCCGGCAAGAGTAACAAAGAGATCGGCGCCGAGTTATTCATCAGCGAAGGCACAGTGAAGACGCATGTGAAAAGCATCTTCAGCAAGTTAGACGTAGTTAGCCGCACGGAGGCTGTCGCAACAGCTACCCGCCGAGGTCTAATTCAGCTTTAGCCGGGATGACACAGGTATATCCGCATTTTCCGTTGCGCTGCTGCCGTGGCCTCAAAACAGGCACGATTGGCTGTTTTGCTACCGCGGCAGCTTTGTTTGGCGCCTGAGCGCGAGCTTGCCAGTCGCGGGTAAATCCGGAGATGATTTGCGGCCATGAAGCTCTGGAGCTGGAAAAAAGAAAATCTTCCCTCGATATCGCACGCTTTCCGCACAGCGCTTGCGGCGACGATCTCGATATTGCTCGGGCGGCTGGTGGGATTGCCTGAGGCATACTGGGCTGCGATTGCTACGGTCGTGGTTATGCAATCGCCTGTGAGTTCGACGGTGCCGTTGGCAATCGAACGAATCGTCGCGGCGGCGCTGGGCGCTTCGCTCGGTGCGATCGAAGCGACATATTTCCCCGAAAGCCTGATCGTATTCGCTCTCGCGATGCTTCTGCTTGGGCTCGTATCGTTTGTGCTTCGTTTGGAAAAGGTCGGGTATAGCTACGCTTGCATCACTCTGACGATCATCGTTCTCATTCCGCGACCAGACGCGCCGTGGATCGCTGCGGCGCATCGCTTCGGGGAAGTCTCACTGGGAATTCTCGTCGCACTCGCCGTTGTGGCCGTCTGGCGGGGGGAGCGGCGCCTCTTCGGTGAAATGACCGCTGAGTAGGTAGAACATCAAGCGTGCCCGGGATGGGATGCTGTCTCGCCAGCTTGATTCCAATGTTCACCAGGTGGAATCGCGAGCACAGCAAGGGTTACGGGAAAATCAGCGACCAGAAACCGAAGGTTGGCACCACAGCGTGCCGACTGATCGAATGGTTCAACTCAGTTATTGCCCGCAAGCGAAAACATGCCGAATCGCCGGGTGCGGCGTTCCGGATAACGACTATTCGCGCCTTCGCCGCGGTTGATGTTCGAAAACGGGGGTCGGCTCAGCAATCGCACGGGCAATCGCGACTGAGTCAAGCCAGACGCAAAACGACCCAGCAATTTTTCGGTGACCGCAACTTTGTCGTGGCGGCGATACGCTGCCCAGAGCGCCTCATCGAATTCGCAATCAGGAAAACGCATGGCGGCATTCATGCGTGGGCGTGTGCTCCCTGGAACATGGAAATAGTCTCTGCCAGCCGGCGGTCGTATTCCTCGCATTTTGGACAATTCCCGTCTGGACCGATCCACTCCGGATGTTGAACCAGCAAATCCTCGTGGAGTTTTTTCTGTAACTCAGCATACGAGTGAATCTGGCGGCTGGCATCCAAAGCGCGCGTTCGAGATCGTACGGCACGCCAGCCTAATTGCGTTTTCATAGTAAACCCTCGCTTTCGTGCAGCCTGCTCGCTACAGCGCATCGGGAAGATTTCCTATTGCAACCTTCGGATGATCGCGCGCTCCCTCTTTCGGGTGATAAGCAGGCGTTCAGAGTCATCGTGATCGGTCATTAGACAATCAATTCAGCGCGGCCGTTCGATTCTGCCGTCTGGATAGCGCGCAAAGCGTAGAGCTTCGCGTGGATGAAGCGGGGCAGGGGATGGCCAGGGCCAGCCGCCAAATTGCGTGCGTCGGTACTCACCGAAGGCGCGTTGAATTTCATCAAGGCTGCTCATTACAAACGGGCCGCGCGCGACGACCGGCTCGCCGATCGGGCGGCCCTGAAGCAACAGCAATTGGGCTGCCTCGCCAGTGTTCCGTAAGTGCACGTCGCAGCCAGGCTCGAGCTCGA
Source organism: Candidatus Udaeobacter sp. (assembly GCA_036270025.1). GTDB lineage: Bacteria > Verrucomicrobiota > Verrucomicrobiia > Chthoniobacterales > UBA10450 > Udaeobacter. The sequence continues at coordinate 3,015 of DATBDI010000204.1, forward strand.
TCAGATGTCCCGATTGCACCGGGACGTCTTCTATTTTCAGGGAACCGCCGCGATAAAAATAGAGCGCGCGATTCAGGCCGGC
>DATBDI010000205.1:0-5660 GCA_036270025.1 Candidatus Udaeobacter sp.
CTGCCGTTGCCGGTTATCCAAACCTATCGCTTCCGGTCGGGATTCGCGAGAGCGGCAGGCCGGCGGGAATGCTGATGTACAGCACCTTCCTGCGCGAACCGCGCTTGATTGGTTTGGGTTATGATTTGGAGCAGGAGATAAACGCGCGGAAGCAACCAAGACTGCTGGGCTCGGTGATTCCGATACCGAATGCCGGGCTTTGCAACAATCAGCCGCAACAGCCTCAGGTGTTCACTGGCAGAGCGAATGCCCCGCTGCACGGTCGCATCTTCTAATATCGGAAGCGCTTCAGTCTTGAGCATGCGAGCAGAATAGCGATTCTGCTCGCGTGACAATCTTCCTCGGCTGTGGATTTGTAGCAAAATATCGCGAGGGCGGCGGAAATTTTTCGGTGCCGCTCCAGTGGATGCTTGGCCTGCGGCGACTGAAGCTGGATGCGATCTGGCTTGAGCTATTGCCCGCCACTGGTGATCCGTCGGCCGATAAAGCCAGAATCGAAAATTTCCAGAGGCAACTACGGCTGCACGGATTCGGCGGCCGGTATTGTTTGCTTTATCAAAAACCGGCGGCCGATCTCCACGATCTGGAGGCAATGCGCTGCATTGGAATGTCAAAGCGCGAGCTGCTCGACCGTGTTGCCGGACCGAATGCGCTGCTCAATCTGGCCTATTCCATTCATCCGCCGCTGCTGCTGAATTTCGAGCGCCGGATTTTTTGCGACCTCGATCCAAGCGAAATTTTTTATTGGATGACCAAGATGGAGGTGGGGCAGTCGTACCATCACGAATTCTGGACCATCGGGCTGAATGTTCACTCAGGGGACTGCGAGTTGCCGAAAGCAGCAACTGGTGCCCCGGCTCTGAGCCCGCGCGATCCAGCGGTTCAACCTGGTGCGCGTCTCGCTCTCTATAGGGAAGCGGCTACAGGTCGGCTAAACTGGAACACATTCTACCCTTTGGCCGACACGAAGTGGTTCCGGCCGAAGCCGCGACCTTCCACGAACAAATTCACCACGGTTGGACAGTGGTATTGGGGCGGAGCTGTGGAAGTTGCGGGTGAATTTCCTGATTTATCAAAAAAACACGCCTTCGAACCTTACCTGAGACTTCCAACCCGCGTGCCGGAAGCGGAGTTCGAATTGGCGATGAACATTGCTGCGGATGATCCCGAACGAGAACGACTTCAACGACTCGGATGGAACATTGTCGATCCACACCAGGTGGCACGCACTCCGGCCGCGTACCGCCGTTACCTCGCGAGTGCGCTCGCTGAATTCACCGCGATCAAAGGTGTTGATGTAGCATGGCGCACCGGCTGGATTAGCGATCGCGCCGCAGCTTTCCTTGCGCTCGGCCGTCCGGTCATCACCGAAGACACTGCAGCGGCGGGGTATCTACCCGCTGAAAGCGGCTTCAGTTTTGTTCGTGACGCGGCAGAGGCGGAAGCCGCCGTGAAGCATGTCATTCGAGATTGGCCGCGGCTATCAAGGCAGGCGCGCGCGTGCGCGGTGGAGGTGTTTGATTCCGTCAAAAACCTTGCGAAGATTTTGGGTCTTTAGGAATTTAATGCTCGCAGGCGGAACGCCTGCCAGCGCCACAGACTCGCCAGAGGACGAATGATTCCCACTGGCGGAAGGCTCCTCTGTTACAAAAAAAAGACTGCTCGATTTGCCATTGCAAAACAATTTTCGGGTGATAGTCGTTGTCCCGTTATGGCTGACTTAATCAAAACTGCGGACCTAAAAGACCGCATGAAAAAGATCCCGGAGTGGGAGCTGGAAAAGAAACACGTTGAGCGAACCTTCGAGTTTGATGACTTCGCCGATGCGATCGATTTCGTGAATGCAGTGGCCGAAGTTGCGGAGGACGAAGAGCACCATCCGGATATCGACATTCGCTACAACAAGGTGCGCCTGGTTCTCTCGACCCATAGCAAAGGCGGCTTGACCGAGCTTGATTTTGGTCTGGCCGAGCGAATCGACACCCTGGCGGAATAGGAATGGTGGCGACGGCACGCTGCGTCGCCAGACTGCGCGGCGTGCCGACGCTACCCAGGCTTCGGCAGACGCCCTTCGTCGGCGTCGATAAATTGGAATGAGGTCTGAATATCGGACCGGTCTATCATTCCTGCCTCGGCTTTCCGGCGTACCACCATTTCGGAAACTTCGTCATTCCAGCCCCGTTTGCGCATGAACTCATTCCAAACGTAAACGTCGTTGTCGGACGGCCTCCGCCCGACGTCGAAGCACCAGTGCAACATTTCCTCATCGGTGCCGCCCTGTTTCACGCGCTCGACTAATTTACCGTAAGCCACGCGGAGGAAGGTCACGCATTTTTCGTCAAAGCCCTTCCCAAGATTGGCGTGATAGTCCGAAGGCAGTTCGTCTCTTGCGTGCACTCGGATCTTGTCGAGCATCCGGCCGAAGTAGAAAAGGCCACCGACTTTTCCAGAGGGACTGCGAAGCGGAACGTTGGCCATCAAACGAAATTTGAGACTTTCTCCGACATCGTTCAAGCGCGGGAAAACAATCCCTCACCTCAATCCTCTCCCTTTGCGAAAGGGAGAGGCGAGCTTTCTCGCATTGCTGGGGCTATTTAATTTCCTTCCGTCATTCTGATCCCGCAGTCGCGGGAGAAGCTGCAACGCAGCGGACGGAGTCCGCGAGGCCAGGCTTTCAATCTCTGATCAGTTCTTCAATGGCACGTCCGCCAAAAGCCAGAGATATTTCGATTCGCTCAACATGGCAGAGGGGATAATAGAAGGGATCCCGATTGCGACTTCGCGTCAATCATGCATTGGACTTGCCCGAAATTGAATCGCGCTTTCAGCGCTGGTGCCCTTTCTTCATTTTGCAAATCCTGGGGCGATGTCCCAGGCTAGTAGTGCGACCGCGCCTTCGGCGCTAGAGGACCTACGACAAACGCGAAGGTAAGCTTGTCCCATTGCTCGGGCTGGTCGTCAGCACAGTGGGTTGCCTTCCTGTCTTTGGGGAGAGGATGGAGGTTGGGGAATCTGTTTTTCGCTTAGCCAAATCGCGATTCGGTGCGTTAATTGCGTGGAATGGATCGGATCGTTGGAATCGAGACCGAATACGGCTGTCTGCTAAGCGAAGACGAACCACACGTGAATTCGGAGCTGTGGCCGGCCAAGGTTAAAAACTATCTGTTCCGAAAGGCGGATGCCGGCACGATCGATTTGCATTACCGGGACTACGAGGAACCGCCAGGCAATGGCGGATTTCTCCTCAACGGCGGGCGTCTGTATCTCGACATGGGCCACATCGAGTACGCGTCGCCGGAATGTTTGCATCTGCACGATCTCGTGACCTACGAGGTAGCCGGAGACGACCTGCTGCAATCGTCACTCGTCGCGCTCGGAGCGGAGGACCGGGTGTCGTTCATCAAAAACAACGTGGACCATCACACCGGAGCAACATTCGGCTGCCACGAGAATTATTTAATGAAAAGAGAGGCGCAGTTTACGCCGCCGATTCTTGGAACACTCTTAACGTTTTTGGCAACTCGCCAGATCTTCACAGGCGCGGGGCGTGTCGGTCAATCGAACCCGCTCGCGTTCGACTTCGAGCCACCGCAGCCCGAAGCGCAGGTCACCTTTCAGTTGAGCCAGCGCGCCGATCACATCGTGAACGACATTTATCAGTGGGTGCAGTTTAATCGCGCCATCATCAACGCGCGCGACGAGCCGCTGGCGGATTATCGAAAATATCGTCGGCTGCATTTGCTCATTGGCGATTCGAACATGAGCCCGTACGCCACCGCACTGAAGATCGGAACAACCGCCTGTGTTCTGTCGCTGTTGGAGGAGGGCCGTTTGCCGCGAAATCTTGTCCTGGCCGATGCGGTGCAGAGCACGCGTGACATTTCACGTGATCCGAGTCACCGATGGATGGTCCGGCTCGAGAACGGCAAAACCATCGGCGCGCTTGATGTGCAATGGGAGTTTCATCATCTCGCGCAGAAATACCTGCACAACAGCAGCGCCGAAACCAATTGGTTATTGGAAAATTGGGGATTCGTGCTCGAAGCGATCGTGCACAATCCGCACGCCCTGATCGGGGGCGTTGACTGGATCACAAAGAAATGGCTGCTCGACGCCTTTATCCAGGCCGAGCAATTGAGCTGGGACGATCCGTGGCTGCAAAGCATCGATCTTGAGTACCACAACATCGATCCGCGGCATGGATTGTTCTTTGGCGTCACGCCGGGCAAACGAATTGCGGAATGGAACAACAGTGTGCGGCGCCCCAGCGCGACGCATGTCCCTCCGGCGAACACCCGTGCTTCAGGCCGCGCGCGCGCAGTGGCCTTTTTCCAGACCTGCAATTTCCCTTACGTCATCAATTGGGATTCAATCGCCTGCGACAGCCGCGATTTCCTGGTGATGGGCAATCCCTTCGAGACTTACAACGACGAAGTAGATCGGTTTCTGTCAAAACCTCGCACGACAACGAGCGCGACGGAACAACAGCTACAATGACCGGATTCGGTTAACAATTGTTCCCCTAATTCAGTTAGACAGCGTCATTACGCGCGTGGACAACGAGCAACAGCCAACGCCCGAAACCACCAGTCCTCCGCCGGCAACGATTGATCAGCTGCTGAACGCCGCTTACAAGCTGAATGACTGGCTCAATTTCTACTGGAATTTCTACGTCGTCTTCGTCGCCGTTGTCTTCGGCTGGATTTTCAGCGCCAAGTCTCCTTGGCAGTTCACGCAGCAGTTAGTGGTCGCCACATTCTTTGTTGGCTTTGCAGGCGTCAGCATCGGTGCGCTAGCTCGCACTTATTGCGCGCTAAATCGGACCTCGACGTCGCTGAGGGAAAAATGGGGTCATGATCCATTCAAGGACGCACTATTATCAAAGCTCTCTCAGGAACTGTGGCGGATAGGGATTGCAATCCATCTGATAGCGGATGCGACCGTCATTTATTGCATCTGGACATTTAAACCGGCGGTCACAGGGTCATGACCACGCTGTCTAACAAATGTGCTGAAAGGCGCTGCAGCCAACCGCGAGGCAGTCTGCGAGTTACGTTTCGTGTGTTTGCCGTCCACGCTCTGGATGAGAATCACACTTTACCCGGCTCGCGGTCGCTGATCTTGCGTCTCGTTAGCCTTTAACTGACGCCGTGGTCGCGCAACACGAGCCAAATGCGTATAGCCCGCTGTGGTTCACGTCCTTTCACGTGCCGATCTCCGATGCCCGTACGACGATCGAAACGGATTTCGTTTGCTCGTGTGCACCTTTGCCTGAGTTCCGCGCAGTCCTTGACGTGTGCTGTGGAATGGGGCGGCATGCGCGCGCTTTGAGTGAGTGCGGCTACACCGTCACTGGGATCGACCGCGATTCATTTGCCGTTGCCAAGGCACGCGACCTGAGTTGTGGCCCGCGATATTTCCAAGCAGACCTGCGCGACTATCAGCCGCAGACGGCCGCCTATGATGCCGCGATTGTTATGGGTCAGAGCTTTGGGCACTTCGATGCTGCGACCAATCGAGCTGTGCTTGGACGTTTAGCTACAGGCGTGAGGGAGCGCGGGCGTGTGATTCTCGACCTATGGAATCCAGACTTTTTTGTCTCGCACCAGGGAAAACGGGACTTTGAATTGCCGGACGGAGTTGTTCGCGAAACAAAACGA
>DATBDI010000206.1:0-12036 GCA_036270025.1 Candidatus Udaeobacter sp.
GGCTTGGAAGGAAAGATAGACAATCGATGATCGGCGAAGGAACTCACAGCACGAACCAGCGGCGGCACAATTACGTGCAGGAAAACGTCGAAGTCGGTTTCTTCACCGATCCGACCGTATGCATCGGTTGCAAGGCTTGCGAGGTCGCGTGCAAGGAATGGAACCAGGTGCCCGATGACGGCTTTACGTGGTCGGGAAATTCCTACGACAACACCGGCCATCTCGGCGCGTCGACCTGGCGCCACGTGATGTTCCTGGAACAGGACCGCCCGAAGGGAAATCAAATTGCCGGACCGATGTCGTTAGGCGATCAGGACCCGTTTCGGTGGGTATTCCTGTCGGATGTTTGCAAACATTGCGAAGAAGCCGGTTGCCTCGAAGCGTGCCCTACCGGCTCAATCGTGCGCACGGAAGTTGGCTCCGTCCTCGTGCAAAATGATGTTTGCAACGGCTGCGGCTATTGCGTCGTGTCGTGCCCGTTTGGTGTGATCGATCGCCGGCCGTTGCCGCTGCCAGACGCAGGCGGCGCATTTAAGTGCACATTTTGTTACGATCGACAAAAGAGCGGACTGGTTCCGGCGTGTGCGAAAGTTTGCCCGACCGAATCGATCGTTTTTGGGCGTTTGGACGATTTGCGTATTCGCGGAATGCAGCGGGTGCAGCAACTGCGAGAGCATGGGTATGATGACGCGCAGCTCTATGATCCAACTGAAACGTCGGTGCGCGGCATTCACGCGTTTTTCCTGATTCTCGGCGAGCCCGAAGCATACGGCCTTCCGCCAAAGCCACAGATTCCGACAATTCATCTTAAGGCGGCGTGGACGGCCGCATTCGCCACTGCAATCGGCGCAATCGTAGTAACCCTCGGCCTATTCGCGTTCTCATGAGCGAACGACCAGCAATTCCGGGGAGCGCACGCGTCTCGCGTGCTGGTCTCGGCGTCGCGCCGAAACGATCTTTTTCTTATGCCTAACGAGCGACGCCTTGACGAATTACGTGAGGAAGCCTGGCAAAAAGGCGTCGTCAGCGGCTGCGGTGTCGACGTTGCAGGCGGCCCGATCCCGCGCAAGCCCGGCTACTATGGCCAACCAGTCGTCAGGCCGCCGGTCTGGACTTGGGAAATCCCACTTTATTTTTTTGTTGGCGGCCTCGGCGGAATGTCGGCTGTGATCGCGCTGGCTGCGGCACTCTTTCAGCACGCCGATGTGGCGCGCGCCGCAATATGGGTGGCAGCCATTGGAGTGGTTCTTTCGCCTCTGCTGCTAATCATGGATCTGGGCCGGCCACATCTGTTCATTAACATGCTGCGCGTCTTCAAACCGCAATCGGCGATGTCGATGGGCGCCTGGATTTTGACAGGGTTCGGCGCGTGCGTTGTCCCAGCTTTAATCGCGTTCGAACTGCACACGCTTCACGTGTTCAGTGGCGCGCTTGACGATGTCCTTCGCATTGCCGCAGGACTTCTCATGTTTGGCTCGGCCATTTTTGGAACATTGCTCGCCACTTATACCGGCGTCCTGATCGGCGCGACCGCGGTACCGGCGTGGTTTTTGCACCGCACGCTGCTGCCGATCCATTTTGGAACGGCGGGATTGGGCTCGGCCGCGGCGGTGCTTGAGCTGCTGGGTTATCGCATTGCCCCGTTGAATGCGATCGGCTTCTTCGCTGCCGGCGTTGAATGCGTCCTGTTAGTTTGGCTCACCCTCAATCGACATGGAGTAGCTGATCGCGCCATCCACGAACATGCTTCGGGCTGGCTTATTCGTGCCGGTGAAATTCTGAATGGTCCGCTCGCCCTTGTTTTGCGATTTTTCGGAATCATTCCGCTAGCCGCGATCTCTTTTCTTTTAGGCGCGCTGATTAGTCGGATCGGCTGGATCGCCGTCGGCAAGGTTTCCGGTTGCGACCCGGAATCGGTTTTTGCCTCGCAGAAGTAACACAGACCTCCAGTCTGTCTCGTCTGACAAGCATCCTTGCTTGTCCATTCGACAGGCTGGGAAGCCTGTCCGACGAATCAGGCAGGATGCCTGAATTACAAAATCACACGCTCGATGTGCGTATAAATGTTGAAGGTCGGCGGCCGCAAAAACCCGATCAACGTTTGATTACTCTCTCGTGCAAACTCAACCGCGAGACTCGAAGGTGCTGAAACCGCGGCGATGATCGGAATACCGCCAGCGAGCGCTTTCTGCACAATTTCAAGCGAAGCCCGGCCGCTAACGAGTAGAATGTGCGAGTCCAACGGCAGAATGCCCTTGAAAAACGCCCAGCCGACAGCCTTATCGACCGCGTTGTGCCGCCCGATGTCCTCTCGAACAATTTTCAGGTTGCCGTTTGCATCGAAGATTCCCGCGGCGTGGATTCCGCCCGTCCGCGCGAAATCGCTCTGTGCTCTTCGCAATTTGTCCGGCAGCGAAAGCAACACATCGACGCCAATCCGAACATTCGCCGCTGCGATGGGACGAAAATTTTGCCGGATCGCATCGATGCTCGTCTTACCGCAAAGGCCGCAACTGCTCGAGATTGTTCCGACCCGTTGCGCGTTTTTCCAGTTCACCTTTACACCGGGTCCAAGATTAACGACGACAGTGTTGTCGCCGGCGTCGGAGATTTCCGCGATCTCGTGGCGCTCGCGAATCATCCCTTCTGAAATCAGAAAGCCCGCGGCAAGCTCAGTGTCGTGGCCAGGTGTGCGCATCGTTGTCACCAGCGTTTTGCCACCGATTCGAATCTCCAGCGCTTCCTCGATGGTCAAATCGTCCTGCAAGTACTCGAGCGATCCATCCTGGTTTCTCCGGATGATTTTTTCAGGACCGATGCGCGGCGCGTCTTCCATGTGCAGACTTTTGAGATAACATTACCGGCGGTGGAAATCTGTCATTTATACATTTCGCCCGGGCACAATTTTGTCGGCCACCACGGCCGTGAGCCGGACACGTATCCGATGATTGAGGTGCCAATGATCGATTGCATGGCCGGGCGCGGCATTCGCTCCGATCGCTACTTTGATTTCAAAAACGATTACAAGGGCCAGATAACATTTTTTTCGCTGGAAGTTTTCGATGAACTTTGCCGGGCGCTACGCATTCAGGAGTGCTCGCCGGCTCTCGCACGTCGCAACGTAATCACTGGCGGCGCCGATCTGAATTCGTTGATCGGCGAAGAGTTTGAAGTGCAAGGTGTTCGTTTCTTCGGCACGGAGGAATGCCGGCCGTGCTACTGGATGGATCGCGCGTTTGCGCCCGGTGCACACGAATTTCTCCAAGGGCGGGGTGGCCTGCGCGCAAGAATTTTAACGGACGGTGCATTGTGTTCGACTGCGCCACTTGTCATTCCGAGCGAAGCGAGGAACCTCGCATAGGCTGATAGGTCACGCTCGCGTGCTGGCGTGTCGTAACTTTCGAGAGTGAGGTCCTTTGCTCCGCTCAGGATGACAATCGAGAAGTTAGGATGAACATCAGTGCCGTTTTGCTCGCCGGCGGTGAATCCCGCCGAATGGGCAAGGACAAAGCGACACTTCTGTTTTGCGGAAAACCACTCTGGCAAATTCAGCTCGAAGTCCTGAGGAGATTAGAGCCGGCAGAGATTCTTATTTCGGCAAGGACCGATCCGGCCTGGCGTCCTGACGACGTTCAATTCATCGCGGATATTCCGCCATCACGCGGACCACTCAGCGGGCTCGCCGCTTCCCTCGCGACCATTCAAACGACGCATCTGCTTGCGCTTGCAATCGACATGCCTTTGATGACCGAAAATTATCTTCGCACTCTTTGCGATCACATCGAGCCGTGCCGCGGCGTCGTCCCGAAAACCATCCATGGCGTCGAGCCGCTCGCGGCGATTTATCCGCGCGAGGCAGCAATCGAGTTCGGCGAGGCGCTAATGGGAAGCGACTTCTCGTTGCAAACACTGACGCGACGCCAGGTCGAATCTGGAAAACTGCGGGAAATACGTGTCACAGAGCAGGAGCAAACACTGTTCCTCAACGTGAACGAACTTTCGGATATGCCGGTGGTGTAGCCACGGTCATGCGGGCCATTCCGTTCCCGCAGTCTCTCCGATTCTGCATGACCGGCCGCAGGCCGGTGGCTACAGAATTTTTTCGCACGTAAATGAAAACCGCACTTGCAAAAACGGTACGGCTGCTCGATATCTCCGCTGCGATTTTGCGGATTGTAATGAAGAACTCCATATCCCGCGCCGCGTTCTTATTGTTTTTGGCTCCGACGTGTGCCCTGGCAGCTACCAGTGTCGTGAACATGTCGCATTACGACCTGGTGCGGCCGGATTTCGGCGCCATGAGACGCGAAGGCATTGTTGGTGTGATTCACGAGGCCAGCTATCCGCCTTTCACGCGCGACTCCAAATATATCGACCGGCAAATGGGGGCGCTGCAAGCGGGATTGCTCTGGGGCGCGTATCATTACGGCAATGGAAGCGATCCGACTCGACAGGCTGATCATTTTCTCAGCGTTGTTTCTAATGCGTGGGCACAAGCTAACCCGGTAACGCGGCCGAACGCAGGTGTGCTGCTGGTGCTCGATTTTGAAAAGAACGGTCATTATCCCGGTGGAAGCATGCGACCTGACCAAGCGGTTGCGTTTATCGAACGAATTCACCAGCGCACCGGTGTTTATCCCGGCGTCTACTCCGGCGAATACCATCTCGCGCAAGTTCTGAACAGCGCGCGAGTAACTCCAGCTCAGCGACAAACACTGACGAATTGCTGGCTATGGGTTGCAAATTACTCCAAGGAGCCCCGCGCAACCGCGCCGTGGAGCTATTGGGCTCTCTGGCAATACACCGGTGACGGGAAGTGCCGCCTTCCGCGCTCTTCGCATCCGATCAGGATCGCCAACATGCGAAAGGCCGAGCTGAACATTTTCCGAGGAAGCCGATCTGACCTGACAGAGTTTTGGCAACGGCGCGGGTGGGATCCTGCAGGAGGGAAACCTCGTCGCGAATCAGAGCGGCCTCTCACCGCCGAGTTGTAAGTTGTAGCCGCCTCGCTGTGTCGAGGCGCTCCTGACGACTCACTTTTTCTCAATACCGCGCTGTGTTGTGAGGTACACCGCAAAACTGCCGAGCCAGTGTCCGCCTTCGTAATGCGCGCCGGTGACTGCTGCCAGTCCGGCGCGTCGATGTGCTTCTGCTGTGCTCGCGAGCGCGGCACGGCGCGGATCATCCGGAGGAAGCGCCGAAGCGATTCCCTCCAGCATCCACGCCCGGCTCAGGTTCAGGCCATCGAGATGTGCGAGCTTCGGATCGCCTGGATCAGGCGAGACAACGGGCCGCAGCCACGTCGCATTGCCTTCGCTCGAAATTTGCGGCAGGAAATCTTTGAGCCATTTGGAGAATTCCTGCTGCGACAAAACGCGGCGCATGACGTCCGCTTCGCCCAGGCACGGCGAAAGAAAATCTTCACCGGAAGGCTCGTAATTAAGCGGACAACTTTTGTCGGACAGAAAAAACTTTTTTGCTGAATCAGCGGCCAGCGTGGCGAGTGAATCGTTTTTGGTTGAGCGCGTGTAATCAAGAATCAAACCGAGTCCGAATGCCGTCTGATCATGCTCGCCAATTCGGACCGGATGCGAAAGTTTCGGCAGCCAGTTTTTCAATCGCTCCACCGCTGCATCTTCAAGCGGACGCAGGTTGGCCGACATCTCCCGCGCCTCATCATCGTCCCAGTCGCGCAGCTCCGCGCACAACTGTAAGAGCCACGCGAGTCCGTACGGCCGCTCGAAGCTGGAGCGACCTTCGCCGCGAATGTATGCCGCTTCCTGCTTTAGATTTTCCGCAGTGAGACTTTTTCGCAGCGCATCGCGCGCCGCTCCGGCGAACGATGCGTTTGGAAAACTGCGCAACAGTCGCACGAGCAACCAATGCCCGTGAACTGACGAATGCCAATCATAACACCCGTAAAATGCCGGCGTGAGCTTCCGAGGGGACGCGACGTCGGCGTCGCTGTTCAACACATGACTAATTTTGTTAGGATATTCCTTCTGCACGCACGCCAGCGCGAGTTTTGCAAAACGCTCAGCCGCCGCTGAATCGAATTGCGGTTCCTGCACCGCGACTGCTATCCCCGGCGCCATTAGCAAGAGGCAAACCAGCTTCTTCATGTGAATCGATTCTAATTGCACCGATATACCGCGTCGCATCCAATTTAGAACCTGAGTTGAGCGTTCGATGTTGGCCATTGAGCATTGGACGTTTTCAGATAATGACTCACTCTTATGCGATTCTTTCACTTCTTCGCTTGTGCCTCGTTGCTGAGCGCTTTTCAAACCACCGCCGTGTTCGCCGCCGATCTAAAAAACAATCCGTTCGCGACGGAGAGCAGCCTGCCATATCACTATCCGCCCTTCGATAAGATCAAGGACGACGATTTCGTGCCGGCGATCGAGGCCGGAATGCGCGAGCAACTGAAGGAGATCGAGCCCATCGCGAACAATTCCGAAGAACCGACATTCGACAACACCATCGTCGCGCTCGAGCGCACAGGACGATTGCTCGATCGTGCCCAGCGCACCTTTTCAAATCTGAACGCGTGCGACACAAATCCGGAACGGCAGGAGATCGACAAAGAAATGGCGCCGAAACTTTCCGCGCACCGTGACGAGATCTTTTTAAATCCGAAATTGTTCGCACGGGTCCAGGCGCTTTATGACAAACGCGACCAGCTGGGACTCGACGCCGAATCCGCTTATTTGCTCGAACGCTATTACAAGGATTTCGTTCGCGCGGGCGCAAAACTGTCCGAAGCGGACAAAGAAAACCTCAAAAATCTTAACGCCGAGCTGGCGTCACTGCAGTCGGAGTTTGAGCAGCGCGTGCTGAAGGAGCGCAACGCGTCTTCAATTGCGGTCGATCGCAAGGAAGAGCTCGCCGGCCTGAGCAACCAGCAAATCGCCAGCCTCACAGCCGCGGCCAAAACCGAGCACAAGGAGGGAAAATTTGTCATTCAACTGCAGAACACGACTGGCCAGCCGCTGCTCGGTTCGTTGCAAAATCGGCCCCTGCGCGAGCGGATCATGCAAGCCTCGCTTTCGCGAAACAGCAAAGGCGGCGAGTTCGACACGCGCAACATGGTCCAGCGCACCGCGTGGATTCGCGCGGAGAAAGCAAGGCTGCTCGGCTATCCAAACTGGGCGGCGTACCAGCTGGAAGATCAAACCGCGCACAATGTTCCGACTGTAAATAAACTGCTGGCCGATCTCGCGCCGCCCGCGGTGGCTAACGCAAAACGTGAAGCAGCCGACATGCAGAAAATCGTCGATACAGAAAAAGGCGGTTTTCAAATCTCGGCCTGGGATTGGGATTTTTATTCGGAAAAAGTGCGCAAGGCGAAATACGCGTTCGACGAATCCGAAGTCCGACCGTATTACGAGTTGAACCACGTCCTGATCGACGGCGTCTTTTACGCTGCTCAAAAGCTTTACGGCCTCACGTTCAAGGAACGCCACGACCTCCCGGTTTATCAGCCCGACGTGCGCGTATTCGACGTTTATGATCGGGACGGCAAACCGCTCGCGATTTTCATCGGGGATTACTACGCGCGACCGTCAAAACGCGGCGGCGCTTGGATGAATGCCTACGTGCAGCAGAGCAAGGTGTTCGGCACGAAACCCGTCGTGGCGAATCATCTCAACATTCCGAAGCCGCCAGCCGGCGAGCCGACACTGCTAACTCAGGATGAAGTGCGCACCGCGTTTCACGAGTTCGGGCATGCGCTGCACGGCATGTTCTCACATGTAAAATACCCGCGATTCAGCGGGACGAGTGTCCCGCGTGACTTCGTCGAATATCCGTCGCAGGTGAACGAGATGTGGGCTCGCTGGCCTGAAGTGCTGAAGAATTACGCAAAGCATTACAAAACGGGCGAACCGATGCCGCAGGCCTTGCTCGATAAGCTCGAGGCGTCGGAAAAGTTCAATCAGGGATTCAAGACAACTGAATACCTGTCGGCATCGCTGCTCGACCAGGCGTGGCATCAATTGCCGCCTGACGGGATTCCGAGGGATGCGGTCGCGTTTGAAGGTGACGCATTGCACAAGGCCGGTGTCGATTTTTCGCCTGTGCCGCCGCGTTATCGCAGCTTCTATTTTTCGCACGCGTTCGCCGGCGGATATTCGGCGGGATATTACTCCTATCTGTGGAGCGAAGTGCTCGACGCCGACACGGTCGAGTGGATGAAGGAACATGGCGGACTAAAACGTGAGAACGGCGATCGTTTTCGCGAGATGTTGCTATCGCGCGGAGGCTCGGCCGATGCCCTTGGGTTATTCAAAAATTTTGTGGGCCGCGACCCGTACATTGAGCCGCTGCTCAAACGACGCGGCCTGGATCGCGCACCCGGTGCCGACGACACAAAGGTCCCAGCGCAGCCGCAACCGAATTAGCGCGGGGCATCAAGGGCTCAAAGTCGTCCTGTAGCCACGCCTCTGCGGGGCGTCTGGTGCTTCCTCGCACGTTCCCTACGGCGCACAGCGCCGTGGCTACAGCGCGGGCGGATTTGCTAAAGACTTCTAACGAATTGCCGGTGGAAATGCCGCCGCAATCTTGTTAATGTTACAATCTGTGAGCGAACGACTGGATACTGCCGCGCAAACATCCTCGCCAAACAGCGAACGAGCTGATTTGCGTCCTGAAAGCATTCAGGACGCGGTGATCCGTCTCGCGGGCAATTCGCAGGACGGAATTCAAACCGCCGGCGCGTTTCTGGCGCGCCTGGCCGGACGCAGCGAGCACGACGTCATGACCTACATGACCATTCCGGCGACGATTTCGGGTGGTCCATCCATTTTTCAGGTGCGCATCGGCTCGGGCGAAGTGTTGTCGGCTGGCGACGAAGCGGATTTTCTGGTCGCCTTTTACCAGCACAGTTACCAGGACCACGTGGGTTTTCTGCGCGAGGGCGGAGTGTTGCTTTACGATTCGGACAATGTCGAGCCGAACCGCGACGACAAACGTTTTGTTTACGTCGGTGTACCCATCACCGGTTTGACTGTAGAAGCGCTCGGCGGCACGGCGAAGGACAAGGGCAAAAACATTTTCGTGCTCGGTCTGATCTCGAAAATCTTCAATCTCGACGTCGAAAAGCTGAAAAAACTGATCACTGAAAAATTTGGCGGCAAAGACGAAAGCGTAGTGAACACAGCATTAATGGCCTTCCAGGCCGGCTACGCGTTTCCCGTTGGCAATGTGCTGACAAAACATTATCGGTTCGAGCACATCCCCAGAGCAAGCGGACGCGCGCAGATCACGATGGACGGCAACCAGGCGCTCGCCTATGGCCTCATTGCCGGCGGCGTGCGTTACGGCGCGGGTTATCCGATCACGCCATGGTCGTCGGTGATGGAAACTTTGCGGAGCGAATTGCCGAAGTACGGAGGCATTTTCGTCCAGGCGGAGGATGAGCTGGCGTCGGTTTCGATCGCCCTTGGTTGTTCCTACGCGGGCTATCTCGCCGTTACCGGCAGCGCCGGCCCGGGTATTTCGCTCAAGGCCGAAGCGATCGGTTGGGCCTCAATGGCGGAGCTGCCGATCGTGATTTGCAACATTCAACGCGGCGGCCCCAGCACCGGCTTGCCTACAAACGTCGAGCAAAGCGATTTGCATCAGGCGATCTTTGGCAGTCACGGCGACAGTCCGCGCGTCGTGCTCGCGGCAGCAAGCGTGGAAGATTGTTTTTACATGGCCATCGAAGCGGCCCGAATCGCCCGCAAATACAGCACGCCGGTTTTCATTTTGAGCGACACGTCGCTGGCCACGCGCATCGAAGCGTTCGACGAGCCTGATCTGCCGAAACTGATGGAAAACCCAAAGCCGGACCTCACGCCGCGCCAGACACACAAGCCATACCCGATCGACCAAATCACCCAACACGTTCCGCCAGGCACGCGGATCCTTGATGGAAAATACCCGCTTCTCGCAGGACTTGAGCACGACGAGATGGGTCATCCGACCGGCAGCCCGCAGCTACACATGGCGATGACCGCAAAACGCCGCAACAAACTGCGCAAGCTCGCCGAAGAAATTCCTGTGCCGGAAGTTTATGGCGATCAGGAAGGCGACACGCTCCTCGTCGGGTGGGGATCAACGTACGGCCCAATCCATGACGCTGTGAAAATGGCGCGAGAACAGGGCGAAAAAATCGCCGCCCTCCACCTGCGCCACATCCATCCGTTACCGAATGGACTCGAAAAAATCTGGCCGAAATTCAAGCGCATTGTCACTGTCGAGATGAATGATCAGGGCCTTTATGGTTTCGGTCAGCTCGCCACCATTTTGCGCGCTCGCTACTGCGAACCGAAAATCGAGAGCCTCACCAAAACCGATGGTCTTACCTTCCGGGTGAAAGAAATTCTGGACGGCGTGTTCAGGGGTCGTCCGTTTGCCAGGAATATTCCACGCGACGGCGCGGCGGTCGTTCACCAGGACACCTCAGCGGAAAACATAAAATCGCTGCGAGAAGTCGTGCCGCAAGGAGTGGGCTAGAAATGAGAAGAAAACGCTCAACGCTCAACGCTCAACGCCCAACGTCGAATTGTAGGGCGTCTGTGTCAGACGCCATTGCTGCGTGAAATATTTATGAATGAAATAACAACACCAAACGGCGAAGGGGCCACGGCTGTGGCAGAGCCACCGCGCGAGAAACTTACCAAGAAAGCGATCACCGCCGATCACCCCACATGGTGTCCCGGTTGCGGCGACTTCGCCGTGCTCGCCTCGTTTTACAAGGTCCTCGAAAAACGGCAGCTTGAGCACGAAAAGATCGTCACCCTCGCTGGGATCGGTTGTTCATCGCGTTTTCCGTATTTCGTCAACGGCCACGGCGCGCATTACATTCACGGTCGCGCCGTCCCACTTGCGTCCGGCATTAGTCTCGCCCGGCCCGATCTGCACGTGTTCCTGTTCGGCGGCGACGGCGACGGTTTCTCCATCGGCGGCAACCATCTCGATCACGGCGCGCGCAAGAACATCAACATGACCTATTTCATCATGGACAACTTCGTCTATGGACTGACGAAGAAACAGACCTCGCCGACGTCGCCCATCGGGTTCAAGAGCAAAACCGATCCCACCGGCGCGATCGATCAACCGGTCAACCCGATGAAGAAATTAATCGCCGGCGGCGCAACATTCATCGCGCGCACGCACGCCGCGCAGGTACCTCACATGATTCAACTGATCGAGCGCGCGATGGATCATCAGGGCTTCAGCGTGATCGAATGCTTAAGTGAGTGCGTTGAATTTTTTCCGGACGTATTCGACCCGGCCAACCCGAAAAAAGGCGGGAGCTTCGAGGTAATCCAGGAAAAAAAATGGGACGGCACGTCCGAGGACGAGCTCCGTCACGACGTGACCGACGAACTCGCCGCTTACAAACTCGCCACGCTCCCCTTTCCTGGAGTCTTCGGCGTGTTTTACGAAAGCGATCGCCCGACCAAAAATGCGCTGGAAAAAAAGTGGATCGAGACCACCAGAGAAAAGATTGGCAGCGCGAGCGACGTCGAAATTCTTCAAAAGACGTTCGACCGGATGAAATGAGTTCGATGAGCCTGACGGAAATTCTCGCCGAAATTCCCAAGTTGTCTTTCGCCGAAAGGCAAGAGTTGGTCCGCCGCGCAATTGAAGTCGAAGATCAGGATCTCACTGCTGAAGAGAAAGCGATTCTTGAAGAGCGATTGGCAGATTTTCGTCGCAATCCAAATTCAGGCACTCCTGGAGAACAACTCAAAGCAGAGGTTTTGCAGCGTTTGAATCGGCGATGATTCAACGGGTCATCTTCCGCCCACAGGCGGTGGAAGATGTTGTCGAAGCCGCGGCGTGGTATGAAGCGCACGCCTTTGGGACTCGGCGACCAATTGATCGATGAGATACTCGACGCGACACATCGCGCACAAAGGAATCCCGAGCTATTTCGCATTGTTCATCGCGAAACGAGTGTGCGGCGCGTGCTTACAAATCGTTTTCCGTATCGCATCTTCTTCTCAGTTCTTGGAGAAACGCTCTACATCCATGCCGTTCTTC